>JAGXOB010000021.1:3262-31093 GCA_019894735.1 Promethearchaeota archaeon
ATTCTTTGAATCTTGAAGGAAGTGTGGGATTGTTTGTTCAAGAAATTTCAGAGAGTACAGGAAAAGTAGAAAAAGGATTAATTGGTACTTTTCAATCGGCTCCTTTGTGTCAGCATTCCGTATTAGAGTATCTCTTAGGGGGTACAAAAAACGTTGTAATTCCTGTATTATGGACTATAGGAAATGAAGAGCCCGATTTAATTTTAGAATCTTCGATAAGTTTTGTAAATAAGCAGAAAGCTCAAACCATTATAAATTATCAAGCAGGTGCTACATTTCAGGCACTACTAGAACAAGGAGTTCCTTCAGCAAAGGTAACAATTACGCGTCCTGACGAATATAATATAGGTAATTTAGTAGCATTTATTCAGTCGACCGTTTATTACTTATGTTTATTATTGGATGTAAACTGGTCAAACAATCCAAAAGTGATTATAGGGAAAGAAATTGGAACTACGGCCTTAAAAAATAAGAGTTCACTTGAACAAAGAAAGAATACTAGAGAAAAATTAGCTACGAAGATATTTAATCAAAAATTCTTTGAAGAGTAAATTATTTCCTTCTACATTTACTATCGAGTAATAAAAGCGTCATATAGTACATTCACGGCTTTTCTACAATTCTCTCGATCAATTATTGCTGTAAAGTTTAATTCAGAAGATCCTTGCGCTATTGCTTTTATATTTATATTGTTATCTCCTAAAGATGTGAATACTCTACCGGCAATTCCCGGAGTGTAAAGGATTCCTGATCCAATAATCGCAACTAAAGAAATGTCGTGATCTATCTTAATTTTAAACCACTTTTTTCCAAAAAAATCGGAATTTCTTAATAAGAAACTTACTTTTGTAGAATCTTCATATTCGATACCGAAAGTAATATTGTTTTCTGAGGAACTTTGTGAAATAAAGACGATATTTATATTATTATCCCCTAAAAGGGAAAACAATTTCGAAGCAGTCCCAGACAATGGAACCATAGTATCACTTTCTAAGGTGACCATTGAAAGTTTCTCAATTGAGGTTATAGCTTTAATTACATTATTACTCTTAACAATTTCTTTAGTGATAGTAGTATAGTCTTCTGAATCTGGTTCGCTAAAATATCTCACCTCAGAGGGTATTTTTCCTTTTTCATTTACATCAAGACATAGAGGATGGAGTATTTTAGCTCCGAAAAATGCTAATTCTTTGGCCTCTTTATATGAAATGTTTCTTATGAGCGAAGTTTTTTCAGCAATGCTTGGATCGGCATTCAGAAAACCTTTTACATCTTTCCAATATATTATTTTACATTGAAATAAATTGCGCAGAGCGTATGCTAATATAGCAGCCGATAAATCACTTCCACCCCTTCCTAAGGTAGAGATTTTATTGTCTTTCGTAGATCCATAATATCCACTTACGCATACTAGAATATTTTTGTCTGATTTTAATAGAGGATATAATTTTTCTTTTACAAGTGCCTCTGTTTCATCTAGTAAAGGAAGTGCGCGTCCAAAATTATCGTCTGTTTTTATAATCTTATCAGAGAAAATATGATTTGATTTATATCCATTTGAAGTTAAATATTTACTTAAGAGGTAAATACTGAGTTTTTCTCCGTAAGATACAACCAAATCATAGATATCAGCACTTGGACGGATTAATCTAATAAGCCGTCCTAATTGTTTTAATTCTTCAATGTTAGTCTGAAGAAATTCTACCGTTTCGTTATATTCAGGCCGATTTTTGTCTATAATACAATCAACAAGCTGAATATGCATATTGTATATTTCTTCAATGAGGGGGTCACAATTGTTTTCTTCGCTACAAGATTTTTCATAGAATTCTATTAATTTATTTGTTATTCCCTGTATAGCGGAAACAACAATCAATACTTGAGTAGATTTCATATATTTATTAACAATATTTATAATCTGAAGATAAGATTCTCGATTTTGTAAACATGAACCTCCGAACTTCATAACTATTAAAGAATTTTTACTACTCTCCATTATAACAAAATATCTCAATTAATCTTTTATTGGTATTAGAAAAATTTAGGAACTTATAGATTTTTCTTAAAATTAAGAAAGAAATTTATTCTAATAGTTGTTGGACATTTAAATTGGATTCATTCAACAATTCTTCCTTAATCTTATTTTCCATGTTATATCCTTCCTTATATACAAGCCTTTTGATTCCTGCATTAATAATTAATTTCAAACAACTCATACATGGAAAATGCGTGCTGTAAAGAGTAGTATTACCCTGTATTGAAGTACCATGAACAGCTGCTTGAATAATACAATTAATTTCGGCATGGACGCCGCGGCATAATTCTGGTTTTTCTCCACTTTTTAGATTTTGTCGCATACAAGTAAAAGGGGTGCAATGAGTAAATCCAGATGGGGAACCGTTATATCCTGTTGATAAAATATGGGAATCTTTAATTAATACGGCACCAACTTTCCTTTTTATGCAAGTACTTCTTTCGGACACAACTTCTGCAATTTTCATGAAGTACTCGTCTTTAGAAATTCTATTTTTATTAGTAGGGCTCATTTTCCTAATATGATAAGAGTAAAGAATTAAATAAAAATTTATTATATCCATAAAAATAGGATTATTGCTATTGAAGCTATACATCCTAGAATAGACAAGAAATATGTTAGAAGATGGTTTCCTGTCTGAAAATAAATCCTCGTGATTTTAAGATTAATATCTATAGTAAAAACAGATTCCTTTTGACGAATATATTCCATTTTTACGATATCTCCTAATTTTGCGGGAGTTAATTCATTTATCGCCCAACCTGTCCCAATAGCACCATATATGGTAAAATAATTTGGTTCCAAGTTGATACCCCTAAAAACTAATTTCAATTTAAAAGCTCGAAAAATGAATGCTATAGTATAAATAACTGAAAATAAGAAAATACCTAAAATTGAAATCTGCTGTAAATTTAGGAGAATTGATTGAAAATCAACATAAAAGATCATTAGCGCGATAATTGCGATAGTAACACATCCCATCAAGATGCGTTTTGTTTTAACTTCCATTAGAATAAAAATTAAATTTCCCAAATAAATTTAGAGAAAATAAGAGTAAATTTTATTTTTTCTTTTAGTATACTTTAATTTAAAGTTATTTTTGAAAATTACTTTTATATCAGATGAAAAAAGTTGAATTACTAGCTCCGGCTAAAAATCTGAAAACTATCAAAGCAGCTTCCCAGTACGCCGATTCTGTTTACTTTGGTATTGAAAAATTCAATATGCGAATGCGATCAGAAAATATTGCTCTGGAGAATTTAAATAAAGTTATGGATTTTTGCAGGAAAGTTGGATTAAAAGCATATTTAGCCACAAATATTTTAGTCTATGATAATGAATTAAATACCTTACGAGAAATCATAGAAAAAGGAGCAGAAGCGGGAGTTCATGCATTTATTGTACACGATCTAGCAGCAATTGAAATTGTAAAAGAATACGGAGGTGAATTTCATGTTTCTACGCAATGTAACATATCTAATTCTTTATCTGCAAGGTTTTACGAAAAGTTGGGAGCTGAAAGATTAATCCTAGCAAGAGAACTCTCTTTAGAGAAAATTAAAGAAATTAAAAGGAATTTACATAAATCTGAAGTGGAAATTTTTATACACGGAGCAATGTGTACTTCTATAAGCGGTAGGTGCTATTTTTCTCAAGATATTTGTGGCACAGAGGAAAAATCCGCGAATCGAGGGAGTTGTGTACAACCTTGTAGAAGAAGGTGGTGGTTAAGAGAAGAATCTGGTACCGAGTATATATACGACGGTGTAAGGTTTATGAATTCAAGAGATCTATGTACTATTGCTTATATTCCTCAACTAATTGAGAGCAAAGTTGATGCGTTTAAAATTGAAGGTCGGATGCGACACCCTCATTATGTAGAGATTGTTTCGAAAACTTACCGTGAAGCTATTGAAGCGTATTATGAGGGTACATTTACAAAGAAAAAGGTCGGTAAATGGGTAACAGAGTTGAAAAAAGTATATAATCGTGGATTTACTCCGGGATTTTACTTTAAGAGAGTAACAGAAGAAGATCATCAGCATAAATCACCAGCAAATTTATCACATTTTAGATATATAAAATTGGGTATAGTTAAAGATTATTATCCAAAAGAAAACTATGCTTTAATTTCTCTAAACAATGGATATTTAACGAAAACTGACGATATTATTATCATGGGCAAAAAATCAGACACTTATTTGCATCAAAAGGCTAAACAAATAATCTACAACGATAAATTGGTAGACAAAACTCCACAAGGCACCGCGAAGCATGAGATTAATATAAAGTTACATGTGAATGGAGAAGTGATTGGTAACGGAGAAGATAGTATCTACATATTCACTGATAAAACCTATAAGTCGAAAAAATATTCTTTATAAATAGAAATATTATAATTATACTTTCATGATTATTATGGAAAATAAAATTAAAAAGATCGTTGAGTCCGTTCCTAATTATAGCGAAGGAACAGATGGTACTATAGTCGAACAAATTGTATCAGAAATAAAAAACACACCTCAAACTAGAATTGTTGACATTCAATACGATTCAGATTACAATAGAGCAGTTATAACTTTTGTGGGAACTCCCGAAGCAGTATTAAGAGCTAATATTGCTGCTGCTAAAAAAGCAATAGAATTAATTGATATGAATAGCCATAATGGTCAACATCCTCGAATTGGTGCTATTGATGTTGTACCATTTATTCCTGCTCAAAATGTTTCAATTGAAGAGTGTGTTGATTTGTCGAAAAAGTTTGCTGTAGAAATGGCGAACGAGGGGGTCCCAGTATATTTATACGAAGAATCAGCTATTATTCCAGAAAGGAAAAATATTGATATAATACGCCGTGGGGAATATGAAGGATTGAAAGAAACCATTGAAGAAGATCCTAGTAGAAAACCGGATTATGGACCTTCTAAATTCCACCCAACGGCGGGGGCTATCATTACGGGAGCTAGGCATCCTCTCATTAGCTTTAATATCAACCTCGGGACTAAAGATGTTAAAATAGCAAAAAAAGTTGCTAAAGCGATACATATGCAATCGGGAGGATTAATGAATGTTAAAGCGATGGGTACGGAACTAAAAGAAAGGGATTGCGTTCAAGTGGGTATTAGCAATATTAACTTCAAAAAAACACCTCTTTATCGTCAGTTGGAACTCGTACGAATTGAAGCTGCGCGTTATGGAGTATCTATTGTCGGAACTGAATTGATAGGAGTGCTACCTTTAGACGCTGTTTTAAACTCGTTAGATTATTACTTACAACTAGAAAATCCTAAGAAGCTTGAACCAAAGCATTTATTAGAAGATTATTTTGATTTCTAGCATATCACTTAGCTAATTTTTCGAAATCTACAACAATATTACCATTTTTTATAACTTTTGATACTAAATTCACACCAAATTGATAAGGAAGAAAATTATGATTTGGTACATCAAAAACTATTATGTCTGCTTTTTTACCAACTTCTATGCTGCCAATTACATTTTGTCGTTCAATAGCACAAGCTGCGTTAATTGTGGCCGCTGTTAATGCTTCAGCGGGTGAAAGCTTCATATGATAACATGCTAATGCGATTATCATTTGCATTGATTCAGTCCAACAATTTGGATTAAGATCAGTAGCAAGAGCTATTGGAATACCCATTTCAATCATTTTTCTTGCGGGAGCATAATCTTTCAGCATTAAACAAAAAGGAGTTCCAGGTAATAGCGTAGCAATTGTATTGGTTCTTTTCAACGCTTCCAACCCTTTATCATTAGATTTCAGTAGGTGTCCTACTTGTACAGCACTTAATTCGGCTGCTAATAATGCACCATTAGTATCTACTATTTCATCAATATGAATCTGCGGTTTCATTCCATATTTCATGGCTGTTGATAATATGGTTTTAGTTTGATCTATCGAGAAAATCCCTTCTTCGCAAAATACATCGCAAAATTCTGCTAGTCCTTCTTTTGCTATTCTTGGAATCATTTCTGAAATTATTATTTCAACATATTCGTCGGTTTTCCCCTCATATTCAGGTGGAACTGCATGAGCACCTAAGAATGTCGATATTATATCTATGGGCTGCTCGAGATTTAATTCTTTTGCAGCGAGCAAAGATTTTATTTCATTTTCGGTATCTAACCCATAACCTGATTTTGTTTCTATAGTAGTTGTACCGTATTCCAACATCCTACTTAGAATATTTTTCCCATTTTTAATTAACCGAGCTAACGCGGCTTCTCTGGTTGCTTTAACAGTTTTTAAAATTCCTCCTCCAGACTCCAAGATTTCCATATAACTCTTGCCTGAAAGCTTCATCTCAAGCTCATTTTCTCTGTAACCATCAAAAATAATGTGTGTATGTGGATCTATAAAGCCAGGAGTGACTAACCGATTTGTTGCATCGATAATAACTGTCTCTGCACTAGGAGGGAAATTAGCAATTAATTCTTGTGTAGTTCCCACAAATATTATAGAACCACGATAAATTGCCACAGCTCCATCTTGGATAACGGCTAAGTTTTTCATGTTCGAACCTACTCTTGGAACCCCGTAAGCAGTATCCATTGTTACCAGTTCATTTGCGTGAATAATAATTAAATCTACTTGAGGTGTTTGATCACCCTTGTTTGGATCTTTTCTTTTTATTCTTTTAGGGGATGGAGTAGATCTTACACTCATAAAGTTTCCTCTTCTAATCTAATTTAGAAATTTTGACTAATTCTTTACCTTTTATTATAGCTAAAGCAATTTCAATAATTTCCGATAAAACAACATCTTCGTTGATATGGGGGATTTTTTGACGAACGTAGGTATGACAAGCTTCTAAAATTATGCTGGATTTTAGTGGTCTCCTAAAATCAAATGCTTGAGCAGCACATAAGAGTTCAATAGCCAAGATTTTTTCAAGGTTGTGTACAATTCGAAGTGTTTTTCGGGCACTAATTGATCCCATACTAACGTGATCTTCTTGTCCCATTGATGTCGGGATACTATCAGCACTTGCAGGGAAGCACATTGATTTATTTTCGCTAGCTAAAGCTGCTGAAGTATATTGCGTTATCATGAAACCCGAATTTAATCCAGAATCTTCAATTAAGTAAGCAGGTAAACCCCATTTTCCTTCCAAGAGAAGATATGTCCTTCTATCAGATATATTTCCCATTTCAGAGGCGGCTAAACCAACATAATCTAAAGGAAGTGCGAGGGGTTGACCATGGAAATTTCCACCACTTTTGGTTATAGTTTCATTAAAAATAATAGGATTGTCTGTTATTGAATTTAATTCACAATCTACTACCTTTTTAAAGTGTGAGAACGCATCTCGAGAAGCACCGTGGACTTGGGGTATACACCGAATAGAATAAGGATCTTGAACCCTTCCACAATCTTTATGAGATTCAATAAATCGAGAATCTTTTAAAAATGCTCTAATTCTTTTAGCAACAAGAATAGCCCCTTGATGTGGTCTTAACTTGATTAAATCGTCATCAAAAGGTTGAGGAGAACCCAAGTAAGCTTCTAGACTAAGAGCACCAATAATATCAGCATTCTCAAGACAATTTCTTAATTTTTCATGTATAACTATAGCATGAGCAGTTATAAATTGTGTGCCGTTAATTAAGGCTAAACCTTCCTTAGCTTGCAATTTCAAAGGTGTTAAGTTGTGTTCCTGTAAGATTTCTATTGACTTGATATAATTTTTTCCATCTTTTGATAAATAACCTAACCCAATGAGTGGTAAAAACAAATGAGCTAGAGGAGCGAGATCTCCCGATGCTCCAACAGAACCTTGTTCTGGTACTAATGGAATTACATCAGTTTCTACGTGCCAACAAATACGATCGATTACTTCCAATGATATTCCAGAAAAGCCTTTACATAAAGCATGAATTTTCAATATCATCATCAGTTTTGATAATTGGTGCCCAATGGGATCACCAAGTCCTACGCTATGACTTTTTAAAAGATTTTCTTGTAATTTACCAGTTTCTTCTTTTGTAATTTTTGTAGTACACAACGAACCAATACCAGTGTTAACACTATAGACTAATTTTTCACCTTTAGCTATTTTTTGAACTGCTTCATAATTCTTTCTGACATTTAATTTAACTTCTTCAGTTATTATTCCCCTAATCTCTCCATTAGCAATTTGTAAAGCTAAATCAGGCGTTAAATAGTCAATTCCATATTTAAAATTATTACTCATTTTAATCAATTTCTACTAATTTTTATCTAATTCTGAATCTACAATATTTTTAATCATATCCTCATCTATTTTAAATGGTAAAGTAATTTGTCCTTTTTCCTTATACTCAACATTCCACTTATACGCGGTGTCAATAGCATTTGTATTTCTCGCCCAAGCTCTTCTTGCTACTCCACATGTTACATCCCAGTCGATAGCGCTCCGTATTATTACATTAACACGTTCAGATCCATCTAAAACTAATCCAAATCCTCCATTAATCGCTTTTCCTGTCCCTACACCTCCTCCATTAGATAGTACACACATTGTCATACCTCGGGCTATGTTTCCCGCCCAACTATGGTGAGCCATATCTGCCATAATATTACTTCCGTCTTTTATATTTGATGTCTCTCTAAATGGAGAATCTGTGCCAGATACATCGTGATGGTCTCTACCGAGCATGATAGGCCCTATATCTCCAGATCTAACTAACTCGTTAAATTTTAAAGCGATTTTTACGCGTGATTCCATATCAGCATATAATATACGAGCTTGTGAACCAACTACTAATTTATTCCTTTCAGCGTTTTTAATCCAATGCCAATTATCACGGTCTTGAGCTCTACGGTTTGGATCTATACAAGATAGAGCAACTTGATCTGTTTTCGTTAAATCTGAATGTTTTAAGCTTAAACATACCCACCTGAAAGGCCCATATCCATAATCAAAGCATAATGGCCCCATGATATCTTCAACATAAGAAGGAAAGATGAAACCGTTTTTGGGATCTCCATCAATCGCGATTTCTTGAACTCCAGCGTCATAAACAGCTTTAAGAAAGGAATTACCGTAATCCCAGAATTTTGTTCCTCTATTAACCATAATTTTTATTAGGTTAAATTGCTCACTCAACGATTCATCAACTAATCTTTCAAATTTTTTTCTGTCAGACTTCAATAAACTCCTACCTTCTTCGAATGTTAGACTAAAAGGAGTATAACCTCCTTCATAAGGAGCATGACAAGATGTCTGATCTGAGGCAAGCTCAACTTCAATATTATTATCGACAACATATTTCCAGACATCTACAACATTTCCATGATATGCTATTGAAATTGATTCTTTCTTTTCTTTAAATTCTTCAACCCAATTGAAAATTTCTTCAAGGTTATTTGAACTTTTGCTTACCCATCCTTGTTCGTAACGTGTTTCAATGCGAGATTTATCAACTTCTGCTATAATTCCGATACCACCTGCAATTTCTATCGCTTTAGCTTGGGCACCACTCATTCCTCCTAATCCAGAAGTAATGAACAAAACACCTCTAAGTCCTTCGTCGGAAGGTATTCCTAGATAAAGTCTTCCTGCATTTAGTAATGTAATATATGTCCCGTGAACGATTCCTTGAGGGCCGATATACATCCAGCCACCACTTGTCATTTGGCCATAATTTGCGACGCCCAAAGCCGAAACTCTATGGAATTCTTCGGGTGTGTCGAATAATCCAACCATTAAACCGTTAGTCATAATTACACGTGGAGCATCTCTTTTGCTAGGGAATAAACCAAGGGGATGACCAGACATAACAACAAGTGTTTGATCCTCTTGCAATTGCTCCAAGTACATCCTAATTAAAATGTATTGCATCCAATTTTGACACACTTGTCCACTCTCACCATAAGTTACTAATTCATAGGGATATAGTGCAACATCAAAATCTAAATTGTTATCGATCATAAGTTGTATTGCTCGTGCTTCAAGAATACCTTTATACTCATTGATGGGCTTAGCTCTTATGTGTTCGGATGGTCGATAACGGTAAGCATAAATTCTTCCCTTATTAGTTAACTCACTTAGAAATTCGGGGGCAAGTTGGGTATGTAAGCTTTCAGGGACATATCTTAACGCATTTTTTAGAGCAATAACTGTTTCATCACGAGTTAAGTTATATCCACGACTTGGAGCTCTACGAATACCTAGTTTGAACACTGGATCAAGTGGTAATTTATCAGGTAATTTAATTTTCATTGCTTTAGTAATGTCCATACTTTAACCTAACATTAATTTGTATATATATTCTAGAGTAAATGTATCATATCACTAAAAAATGTTCCAAATGGAATTCAAATTTTATAAAACTTTTTTTTATTCTTACCTGAAAAATAGCGATGAGATAAAGGGAAAAGATAAAATGAATGGAACTATTTTCGTATTAAAGAAGACCTACAAGTAACTTGAGTAATTAAATTGAAGGGAACTAAGCGAGTAGATATTAAACTTGGTATGCAAGTTTTAATCGTATTAAAGAAAGACCAACGATCTGGTAAGTTAACGGAGGGTATTGTCAAAGATGTGCTTACAAATTCTCCTAATCACCATCATGGGATTAAAGTTAGGTTGAGGAGCGGTGAAGTTGGCCGAGTAAAAAAAATAGTTAGCTCTAAACAATAGGTTAGGTTAAAATATAATTGAGTAAAACAATAAAAAAAGTTAAATTAAGAAAATTATAAATTTTCTAAACCTAGATCTTTAAGTTTCTTTTGATTTGGATAACCTGAGTCTTTATCGAATTGGCGATAATCGTAATAAGCATCTTTCAATCTTTGAAAGTTCGGAGTTTTTCCCGCTGAACCTCCCTCATTTACGGGATTAAGTACGATCTTTGGTAATCTATCATCCGCTGGAGTGAGTCCCATCTTCAAGTTGAACAATCTTTTAATCATGTAAATGCGTTCCCCCAACTTTTTAAAATCCTCCATATTTAGATTTAAACCCGTTGCTGTTGTTACCATATCTAGAATCATCTTGGACGGAGGATTAGCAAACGAACATATAATTAACGAGGCATATAACGCACGGTAATCTTGAAGACGGGCACAAAATTCTGCCATTGGCTCATCGTCTTGGTACCAATCAACATTAACTTCGATTCCAAAATCACTAAATGGTAAACCTAGAATTGCCATATAAGCATCACATGAAGTATGACAGGGCCCTCGAGGTGTAGCTAAGGCATAACCTACAGCCATACCATACATTCGCCGCAAATCATGGTAAGGTATCTCCATTCCGTAAACTGTAGCGATTTCATCTTGCGGGATATTGAATTTTTTTCCAACATAATCGGAACCTTCCGCCATGGTATCTCCAATTCCCTCCCTCAATGCGATTTTTCTTAATAGATCAAGTGCGGGATTGATTTCTCCCCATTTTGGCTCTAATCCATTCATATCTTCAGAACTTAATTTACCACTATTAAAGAGATTATAAACAAATGAAATAGTGCTACTACCACTAATAGTATCTATTCCATAATCATTACAGAGGTAATTTGCTCTCTGAATTCCTTCAAGATTATCATTCAATATCATAGAACCAAATCCTGCCACAGTTTCGTATTCGGCCGCTTCAATTTCACCATTGGTTTTAAATTCCCCCTCATCGATTTTTGTTCTCTTTGAACAACCAATTGGACAGGAAAAGCAGGGATAACTTCCAGTGAATATTTTTTCGAAAGCGGTTGAACCAGATATATTAAATGCACCTTCCCATGTTCCCTGTGTCCAGTATTTTATTGGTAATTCGCCTGAAGCATTATACATGTCAACCCCACTCGATGTTCCTAGATCTCCAAACATTTGTGTTGCAAACGCAGAATTTATAGCATCAATAGTTGTTTTTACTGCTTCCTTATATTCTTCAGGAGCAAAAGCATCATATTTCCTTTTTGTTCCTCTAACGGTAATTGCTTTCAATTTTTTTGACCCCATTACAGCTCCCATACCTGTTCTACCAGCAGCTTTATCTTCAGAAGCAACAATAGCGTATTTTACAAGATTTTCACCTGCTTGTCCTATACATGCAACTCGAGTTAATGGGGATCCTGATTTTTCTTTCAATATTTTAGCTGTTTCAAATATCCCCATACCCCACAAATCCGTAGCATCCTTGATTTCTGCTCCGTTCTCTTTTATATCTAGATATACAGGACTTTCAGATGCTCCTTTAATCACTATTCCATCGTAACCTGTTTTTTTTAATTCTGGACCAAAAAATCCTCCACAGTTAGATTCTCCCCATATCCCTGTTAAAGGGGATTTGGCACAAACAACGAATCTTCCACTTGTTGGTGCGTTAGAGCCGCAAAAAAGACCGGTCATGAACATTAAGATATTGTCTGGTGAAAGTGGGTCAGTATCTTTGTCAATCTTACTGTATAAGTATCTACATGCATATCCCGCACCTCCGAGGAATTTCTCAGCAATAGAATCTTTGATTAGTTCTTCACTAATCTCTTTGTTGTCTAGATTAACTACTAAAAGCTTTCCTTCAAAACCTTTCATTTTGATAACACTTTAAGATTTTATACTATATGCATATTTTATTTGCATATAATTATATTTGCAATTAGTAAGAGTTCATTTATATTTTCCCAAAAAGCAAGCAAGTTTTATTTAAATATCTTCACTTCACGAGCTTCTAGTTTTTCAAGAGAAACAGGAAATTTTTTTAGGTTATTACGTTCAATGTTTAAATATTGAAGCGAGGAGAGAGATTCTATTGACTCTGGTAGATCTATAATAGAATTTGTCCTTAAAAACAAATACTTTAAAGATTCCAACTTACCAATTGAATCAGGAATATGTGTTAATTCATTATTACCTAAATACAGATATTTTAAATTTTCAAGTTCACCGATGGTGCTTGGTATCTCCTTTAAATTATTATAATATAAGTATAATCTTTTAAGAGATTTAAGAGATCCTATTGAATCGGGGATTTTATTTATAGCATTTTTCCCCAAATCTAAGTTTTCTAATGTGGATAACGAGCCTATAGAACTTGGAATGGTTTCTAAACGATTGAAGCCTAAAATTAGATTTTTTAATACGGGTAATTTACCTATAGAAGGTATCAAACTGATTAACTTATTAGTAGAAAGATCGAGTTCTTTTAAGGAATTTAATGAACCAATTGACTCTGGTAGAATTGTTAATTGGTTTTTACTTAAATCTAATACTTCTAGAGATTTCAAATTGCCTAGCGAATCAGGTAGTTTTTTCAATTTATTATCGTACAAATCCAATTCTTTTAAAGTTGCGAGGTTTCCAATAGAATTAGGAAGCTCTTCTAGTTCGTTGCGATCACTTTTTAATGATTCTAGGGATCTTAAATTACAAATAGATTCAGGAAGAGATTTAAGTATATTCCTATCAATCTTGAGAGATTTTAAATAAGCTAAATTGCCAAGATCTGGTAATTCAGTTAATTGGTTGTTAGTTATTTCTAGTTTTAGAAGTAATTCAAGTAAATTAATAGATTTAGGAAGTTCAGTTAAAAAATTAGAAGTTACATCTAAATTCTCTAACGATTTAAGAGACCCAATAGATTCAGGAAGAAACGGAAGTTTATTAGACATTAATCCAAGATACTTGAGGTTTTTCAAATTGCATATAGAATCAGGTAAGTACGTTAAATTATTACCTTTCAAGAATAGAGAAGATAAAGCTGATAAATTACCTATTGAACTCGGTAATTTTGTTAATTTGTTACTCCGAAGATTTAATCTTTTTAATGAACTTAAAGAACCTATAGATTCTGGCAATATGGTTAAATTATTACTTCCCAAATAAAATAACTTTAAAGATTTGAGATTTCCAATTGAATTTGGAAGTTCGTTAATCTCGTTATGACTTAAATCTAAAGATTTTAGATTTTCTAAAGCCCCTATGGTCTCGGGGATTTTATGTAAAGAGTTTTCGCTCAAATCCAACAAAGTAAGACAATTTAATGAACTTATTGTATCTGGTAATTCCGTTAATCGGTTCGTTTCCAAGTGTAATTCTTTTAAAGAAGATAAGGAGTAAATCGCTTTAGGCAATTTCACTAATTTATTTTCACTAAGGTCCAAAGTGTCAAGTGATGAAATAAAACAGAGCTCTTCAGGTATAACTTTTAACTTGTTACCTCTTACTAATAATTTTTTTAAAAACGGGAGTGTCGTTATTTTTTCAGGTATTATCGTTAAACCACATGAAAATAAACTCAATCCGTCAACATGGTCATTTTCTATGGTGAAACCAAACGTATAGCTTTGAAGATCTGATACTTCTGGAATAGATAAGCCGATTAATTTTTCTAAATAATTTAGAAATTTCTGTTCCTCTTCACTAATTGGCATAAGAATCTTCAACTACATTAATTATTCATTAGATAATTGATAAATAGTCTAAAAAAGTAATAAAAAATGGTATATATATGGTTTAACATTTCGACAATTTTGATTTAAAAGTCAATAAGAAAAAAAAAGTGTTAAAAAAAGTTGTTAAAAATTGATTATGAAACATTCTAGACTCAGAAATCGATATCCTTTCCTTCGTATGCATATTCATATAATTTTCTGAATTGTGCGCCACTGGTTGACCTCGGAGTAAGAACAGAACTGGCATCCTGAAAACACAAATTAACTAAAGAATCCAAACCTTCTTCAAAATCTTCTTTAGAAACACCAGTTTCTTTGAGACTCATAGGGAAATTAACCTCCTTTTGAAGAGTAACCATTTTATCTATTACTTTCTCAGCTGCTTTTTTGTCATCTTCGTTCCAAGAAACCCAACCTAATTGTTTTGCTAATTTAGCGTAAATCTTAATAGCGTCGTCTTTTTCAGAATCATTCATAATAAACTGAGTAACATATTTCAGTACAACTCCTACACTCTTACCATGATGTACATGATACATCGAGCCCCACGAATGTCCAAGCGTGTGTCCTATATGTACTTGTCCATTACCAAAAGCTAAACCCGCAATAGTAGCAGCTTGGTGAAGTAAATCTCTCGCTTCTTGATTTTTTCCGTCTTTATATATTATTGGTAAGTATTTAAAGATTAATTCTATTGCTTTTAGTGCTAAAGCATTACTAAATTCATTTCTCCATAAAGTTCCCAAACCTTCTATAGCGTGTGAGAGGGCATCAAAAGCGGTGTTAACAGTTAGTTCTGTAGGCATACCTATTGGAAAAATTGGGTCCACAATAGCGTAAGTTGGTATTAGCCCCCTGTGAAGAAAGAAGTACTTCTTCCAGATTTCATCTTCATAGCGGGAAATCACAGTAACAAAGGTAGTCTCCGCTCCTGTTCCAGATGTAGTAGGGATAGCAACCATTTTTGCTTTTTTACCCATATCGTATAAATCATTTCTAAAAGCATGAATGTCATCAAGATTAAAGTCAGGAAATTCATATAAAACCCATACGACTTTAGCAGTATCCATAACTGAACCGCCTCCCAATGCTATAATAATATCAGGGGAAAAATTTAAACACTGTTCTCGAGCTTTTAGAACACCTTCCTCTCTTGGATCTGGCACAACATCATCAAAAACTTCATATTGCTTCCCACATTTATCAAGAACATCAGTTAGGATTTTTAAATAACCTAATTCTTTTACCACTTTATCAGTAATAATGAAGCATTTACCACCAGAAATATTTTCTATAAAATCTATGGAATCAGGCCCGTAGATAATATTAGGGGAAAAGAAAAACCACATTTTATAAATTCACCATCTAATTTTTTATTACAATGTAAAATTAAATTTCTATTTTGAAAAATTAATAATACTTATATTTTGTTTAGGTTAAATAAATTATTAACTGAAAAAAAAATAAAATCCCTCGGAACAGTAGGAAAAAAGGTTTTTATAAATGGAAGAATCTGAAAAAGAAAATTTGTTTATAACTTTTAAAGGAGTTATTGAAAGTATCATTTTGGATAAACGGAATAACCCAAAGAATATCAAAATGCTAGATGATTTTCACGCAAAACTGAATATTGGACTTCAAACAGAGGAGGATTTTTACCTTTGGGTTAACCTTGTAGCAGAAAATGGAAATTATTCTTTAAATAAAGACAAATTAGAAGAATACGATTTAGAAATAATAGCTACACCGGAAGATTTAATGTATTTTTCTAATGGCGAAAATTCAACATTAAACATGATGTTAAAAAAGAATAAATTTGGGGAAAGGAAACTCCAATACGATAAAAGTAGTAAAGGTAAAAGAAATTTTGGTTTGTTGTTAAAACTACCGAAATTACTCGTATTGGACAAAGTAAAAAAGCCAGATTAGCATAATTTAGTTAAACCTATACTTTTTTTAATTTTTTAGCTTAATCTTCAGTTTTGGATCGGATTCTGTCGTTTTCAAATACATAAACATAATTTGAGGCCCTAAACTTTGAAGCTTTAACATCATACTGATGCAATGTTATGAGTATTGTACTTGTTGTTTCGTTTATCTGTAAAACTATAAACGACGGATTTCGACTTGCTACAAAAGACCACGCGCCAGTAACACTCCCAGGATTTAATAATAAAATGTTATTTTTGGTCAGAGTAATTTCTTCCTTATGAGTGTGTCCAGATATTAAGATATTGTAATTATATTGAATTGCAATAGTTTCAAGTTGAGACAAATCTCCCCTTGGAGATATTTGATGACCATGTGTTAAACCTATTACTAGATTATTATTGTTTTTTAGTGAGATATTTATTTTTTGATAAACCGGAGCATCATTATTTCCCCCATAATAATCCATATTTCCCATTACAAGAAATAGCTTCTCTTTTGTAATATTCCTCAAAAATTTCATAAATTCTGGCGCTCTAATAACATCACCAGTAAAACACAAATAATCGAATTTCTCAGTTTCAACAATTTTATTTAATTTGAGGTGGATTTGGTCTGGAATATTTTTTGCTCTTTGAGGTATATGTGAATCTCCAATTGCTAGTATTTTTATCATAGTTAGTAAGGTTGTGTTTTATTTTCGGATGAAAAAAAATATTGTAACTACAAGAAAAGAGATTAACACTTAGATTATCGAGTTATCATTAGTTCTTCTAGTTCCTTTTTCATTTTTTGAATGTTTGGTTGCTCGAAATGTTTTCGGACTGGTTTTAGGATATCAATAATCTCATTAGCGATTCCTATTTTCAGATCGAGAGGATGTAAGTTTTTTGATAAGAATGCATTCTCTAACTCATTATACGAGTTAAATTCTATATCGCCACCAAATTTTGGTTTTCTCTCGATTTGGATGCTTGAACTCTTGTCTCTGAAGATAACAAATTTCGCCCAGTCTAAAATCGGATTAATAGTAACATTGCCTTCAGGACAAAATGCTGATTTTATTTTATTTCTTATTTCATCTGGAGAATCGTTAACAAAAACTGCTGAGTTTGGAATAGATTTACTCATTTTCATATCAGACCACATTTCTTGGAGTTGTGTAGGATCTTCAATAGGCCAAATAGGAGGTTTTGTCAATCCTAATATTAAATGATGATGAACGCAGATTGGTTTTATTTTTTCTCCTGCGTTGTCCACAAGGTTATTTTTTTTCATTTTAAGAGCTACATCTCTAGCTACAACATGCGCTTTTCGTTGGTCGTAACCAGCGTGTGCTAAACTAACATTTTGGATGAAAATATCAGCTACTTGCATTGCTGGGTAGAGTAGTTTGGCAAAATCAACACCTTCACCCAACTTTCGACCCATAATTGTGATGCTTCTATGCATTCTATTAAGCGTAGTATTTTTACACACATCAATAAATGTCTCCCAATAACTATCATTATTATGGTATAAATCTGTACCAAGATTGAATTTGACTTTCTCTGGATTTGCTCCAACCGCTTTCAAGCATGCTTTTAAACTCTCTTTAAAATAACCAACAGCTACTTTCTGGATTTGTTCTCGATCCCCACCTAATTTATCATTTATCCAACTATGCCAATCAGCTAGGAAAACTGTGCAGTTAGCCCCAGCATCAATGAAATCCTTAATCTTTGACATACAAACGATTCCTGTTCCTAAGTGAACCTTTCCTGAAATCTCAAATCCAATATAATGGTTTAAGGGAACACCAGTGTCTAGATAATGCTTTAAATCCTCATCAGTTAATACTTCTTCAGTTCTTCTTTTAATTAAATCAAATCTTTCTGCTACATCCATGAATAAAGATAAAATTATAAGATTTAATTATTTTATTACTAAGACTACAAAGTACAATATAATTTGATAGTAGTTGAAACTTATTAGATAGTGAAAAAGTAGAATAAATTTATTCGTGTTATAATTTACTATTTACGTTATATTTTTTATTTCCTTCTCCAGAATTGCTGCTTGGGCCGCTGCAATGCGCGCTACAGGGATTCTAAAAGGTGAACATGATACATAATCTAAACCAATTGATGCGACGAACATAATGCTGCTTGGTTCTCCACCATGTTCTCCACAAACTCCACATTTTAAGCCTGGTCTTGTCTCTCTTCCTAACTTAACGGCCATCTTCATTAGTTTTCCAACACCATCTTGATCTAAGATTTCAAAAGGATTACGCTCTAAAATGCCCTTATTTAAATAAACGGGAATAAACTTACCCTCAGCATCATCTCGACTAAATCCAAAAGTCATTTGAGTTAAATCGTTAGTACCAAAAGAAAAGAATTCCGCTTCCATCGCAATTTCGTCAGCGGTCAAAGCAGCTCTTGGAATCTCTATCATTGTTCCAAATTTGTAGTCTAACTCTACACCATAAGCTTTAATAGTTTCTTCGGCTATTTCAAGTAGTTGAGTTTTCACATATTTTAATTCTGAAATCATACCAATAAGGGGGATCATTACTTCGGGAATTACTTCAACTCCTTGCAGCTTAAGCTCGCAAGCTGCTTCAAAAATAGCCCTAACTTGCATTTCATTAATTTCAGGCCAGACAATTCCTAAGCGACATCCTCTAAGACCCATCATAGGATTCTCTTCTGATAGCGATCGAATTAATTTAATGACCTTTTTTTTCTTTTTTATTTCTTCATCAAGGGGAGTTATTTCTAACAGTGATTTTGATAATGAATTCGTCATTTTCAATTCTTGGTTTTCTAATAAGACCGTAGATAACTCTGGTAAAAATTCGTGTAGAGGAGGATCTAACAATCTTATCGTTACTGGTTTTCCTTCCATTATCTTAAAGATCTCTAAGAAATCTCCTTTTTGCATTGGCAATATTTTGTTTAACGCGTCTTGACGTTCTTCCATTGTTTGAGCCATAATCATTTTCTGAACGATGGGTAATCTTTCTTGAGCCATGAACATATGTTCCGTTCTCGTTAACCCAATACCTTCAGCACCAAATTCTAAAGCTTTTTTTGCATCAGTTGGTGTATCTGCGTTTGCTCTCACTCCCAGAGTTCTTATCTCATCAGCAATTTTTAATAATTCTAGAAATTCCCCTTTAATCTCAGGTTCTACTAAAGAAACTTTTCCCTCTATTACACGTCCAGTTGTTCCGTCAATCGTTATGTACTCTCCTTCTTTAATTACAGTTTCACCTATTCTAAATTCTTTAGCTTCTTCATCGATTTCGATATCTTGAGCACCTACAACTGCGGGTTTACCCATACCTCTCGCAACAACAGCAGCATGAGAAGTTTTACCCCCAAATTGAGTTAAAACCCCACTAGAAGCGTATAATCCGTGAACATCTTCAGGTTTAGTTTGAGGCCGAACTAATATGATTTCATCTTCTCCGGAGTGAGCTAATGCTTCTGCTTCATCAGAGTCAAATATAGCAATTCCAGATACTGCACCAGGTGAAGCATTTATTCCCTTTGCTAATACACGCACAATAGCATTTTCATCTATGCTCTTAAATAAAAGTTTAGATATTTTATCGGGATCGATACTCATAATTGCTTCCTCCTTATTTATTAAACCTTCTTTAACCATATCGACAGCAATTTTAACAGCAGCAGATGGAGTGCGTTTACCACTACGTGTTTGCAATATGAATAGTTCTCCATTTTCAATAGTAAATTCAATATCTTGCATGTCCCTATAGTGTGTCTCAAGTTTAATCATAGTTCTTTTTAATTGCTTGTATATCTTTGGAAATTCATTCCCCATTTCCTCGAGTTTTTTAGGAGTTCTTATTCCCGCAACAACATCTTCTCCCTGAGCATTTGTAAGATATTCCCCAAATTTGACGTTATCTCCATTAGAAGGATCTCTCGTAAACGCTACACCAGTGGCAGAATTCTCTCCTTTATTCCCAAAAACCATAACTTGAATGTTAACCGCAGTTCCAAAATTAGGGATATTAGAAATTTTCCGATAAGTGATTGCTCTCTTATTATTCCAAGATTTAAAAACAGCCTCTATTGCAATAAAAAGTTGTTTGTAAGGATCTTGAGGAAATGGTGATCCAATCTCTTTTTCATACAATGCTTTATAATCAGCAATTACTTTTTGCAAATCTGAAACTTCTAAATCCGTATCTTGAGCCGTCCTAGAGATAGAACGCTTGTATTTATCAAGGATTCTCTCAAATTTTTCATCCCCAATTCCCATACAAACATCTCCAAACATTTGGATAAATCTCCTCCACGAATCATAGGCAAATCGAGGGTTTCCAGTCTGCTTTGCCACACCTTTAATAGCTTCATCGTTTAATCCTAGATTTAAAACTGTGTCCATCATCCCAGGCATACTTTGGGGAGCCCCAGACCTCACGCTGAGCAGCAACGGGTTTAAATTATCTCCAAATTTTTTACTCGTAATTTCCTCTAATTTTTTCAAATGTTCTAAAACCATTGGCTCGATTTTTGCCATTAGGTTTTTACTATCT
The DNA here is from genome assembly GCA_019894735.1 of Promethearchaeota archaeon. The sequence continues at coordinate 24,178 of JAGXOB010000021.1, forward strand.
TTAAAATAAATTAAACATGCTTCTGTAGTGATAGTAAATCCTGGAGGAATATTTAACCCCAAATGGGTCATTTCTCCAAGATTGGCGCCCTTACCGCCAAGTAAATTCTTTAACTCTTTTCTACCTTCGCTAAAATCATAAATATACTTGGGTACTTCTGTAGATGTCATATCTCAATTCTCAATCGTAATTAAAAGAATACATTTAATTTTTGCATCATTCAGTATATTTGTTGAATAATGCTTTTGAAATATAGTTTCTCTTTAGAAATAAAATTTACTATATAGAAAGGATTGACGATAAATTTAGGGTAAATTACTTTTTTAGAAGTTCAGCAATGTCCCAGATCCCATCAATTACATAATCTGGTTTATTGGTTTCACTTCTTTTGATCATTTCTAAGGTAGTTTCTCCAGATAATACGCAACATGTTGTCACTCCTGCTTCTTTTCCCATTTTTATGTCAGTGTATAATCTATCTCCAAATATTATGGCATCTTTAGGTTTTATGTCGATTTCCCGTAGTTTGAAGAGGATCATTTCTTTGTTTGGCTTTCCAAATACTTTCGGCATTCTTTCTGTAGTTTTAAATAAAAGAGTAGCAATTCCTCCAGCATCAGGAATATATCCCTTCTCAGTAGGACATCTATCGTCAAGGTGCGTAGCAATAAAGGGTAATCCTTCCTGGAGCATGTTAGACGCTTTAACGAGCCTCTCGTATGTCAATTCTTGATCAAAAGCGAGCACGACGATTTCGGGATCATTATCGGTTAAAATAAAACCTTCTTGACGAAATTCTCGTTTAAGAGATTCTGTTCCTAACAAAAAAATTTTTTCGTAATTCTCGCTTTTTAAATAATCAATGGTTGGGTGTTGAGACAAAATTAAGTTTTTAAGGGTTATGTCCAACTTTAGATCGTTTAACTTCTTGATGTAATCTGATGTAGACTTACTTGAATTATTTGATAGAAAAAAAAAGGGAATATCTAATTCTTTTAAAGTTTCTACTAATTCAATGGCACCTTTAAAAAGTGTGTTTCCTAAATAAATTGTACCATCCAAATCAAAGAAATAAGCTTTTTTTTTCTTCAATTCAGTAACTATTTTACTTTTGGAACTCATGCTAATTAACTTTAAGAGTTATTTTAGAGATCTATGTAATAATGTTAAATTAATTAATAAAGCGTCCTAAATTAATTAGTATTTTCTAATTTTAATACGAATTCTATTCATAATTCATTGATTTAAAATTAACCATGCTTTATACTTATAAGTCATTTTTCCGTCATCTAGTGGGTCATTACCAGTAACTTCTTCAAAGAGAATCTGTTTTATTTCTGAATCAAGAAGTTTGTATAGACTCCCAATTTCTCTTTTTTCTAATGTTATACATAAAGAAACTAAAACGCCAACAAAAATAAAACTAACAACTAAAGCTTCTGTTTCTGTCATATACATATTGGAAAAAACCCAAACTAGAATAATTGGTACTATACTAAAATAGCAGTATAAGCAGTAATTTTGTGAATTATAGTTAAAAAAATTCTTGTAAATATTATTAATACTATTATTATCTGCGTCTTTAAACAACCAGTATTTGTATTTAGCTTTAAATCTTCTCCTTTCAACAGAATTAATCTCTTTCTCGTCCTTAAATTGTTCCTGCTTCAATTTACTGTCTAGTATAATAAAGATTTTCCTTGCTTTAATTTGCAGATAAATAAGGATAAATCCAAAAACACTCGTAAATAAACCTAGATATAAATATAGTGGCAATTCAAGCGCTCTTTGATTGTTTTCTAAAAAAAATATTATGAGGGATAATATGACGAAAAATGAGAATATTCTTTTTAATTCAAACTTTAAAAACAATTTTAAATACGACTTTATCATTTCTATAGTAGAAATTCAGGTTAATTTACTATACTAAAGTAAAGAAAAAAAAGTAAAAATATAAGAATTATGGTTTTGATTTTTTGAAGAGTTTATTTGTTACGACTCCACCATTGTTCCACACCATTTACAGAATTTATCGTCCTTTACAAGTTTACTACCACAGAAGGAACACGATTTCGCTTTAGCAGGAGTAACAATTGTTGGTGTTCCTGTAATTCTACCCTCAACTTTTCCTCCGCAATTAGGACAGAATTTAGAATCTGCTCGAATAGAAGCGTTGCACCGTATACAATTAGAAGTTGATATTTTTGCTTTTATACTAGGTGTTTTTGTAGGAGCTACTTTAGATGATGGTTTTGATTTCCGTTTCTTTTGTCCTCTTCTAGCTAAAAGCGCGACAACGATTATAATACCAACTACAGCTATGATAGTTATCAAAATAGGTTGAGCATCAATCCACCTATCAACGGAAGTAATTCCAGTATCGTACGTCACATCGAAAGTGATTGTTGTAGATTCTTCTGGAGACAGCATTGGATCAAAGTAAACGAAAAAATACCAATTCCCGTCGTTGGGAACTGTAAAAGTATCTTGAGTAATAGTATCTACGCCTTCTACATAAAAATCTGCTGCTGCTAGGTTAATTACGCCAACGGCTGAATAATCGATTGTATAATTTACCGTTACTGTTGACAATCCATCGTTATACCAAACGAGATAATAATCCATTGCAGATAATACATTATAGACACCGCTACCTTGAATTACATTAGATTCATCTACAAAAAATGAGGGGCTACCCCCCAAATTCCAATCGTAAAGAGCTTGTCCGCTTGCAATGAAGAAATCAATTTGGTTTGATGCATTATAATCGTAACTGATTGAAGATCCAGGTTTTAAGTAATATGACAGATATTCATACCAATTATTTGTAAGAATAAGTTGGTCGGTATCACTACCAATTCTTGTTGTAGTTGGCAAATCCTCAAATGGATGATCCCAAATGGCAAAACTAATAAGGCTCGGTGACGATTGTATTGAGTAAGTAATGTCATTATCTGTTTTGATGTTTTCGTATTCATACCAGTATTCGTTGAAATATAGGGTTTCTGTAGAGCGATAATTTACAGTACCATCTGTATCTGCATTACTGAATGGAAACCACAATGCGACTCCAAAAAGGGGTAATAGAATTAAACCTAATACAATCGCAACTGTTATTCCTCCTCCAACATACATAGGAGAATAATACCAGGGTCTATACCATCGTCCAGCCCACCAGGGGTTATACCACCAGCGGTAATACCATGGATGGTAACCATATCCGTAATATCTTCTATGAGGTCTATAATAAGAATGGCGATAAGGTCCACTGGGTGTTCTTGAGGTTACTCGTGTTGCTCCAGTTCTTCCAAATGGCATTCCCCCTGGCCTAGAGCCACCCATACGAAAGCCTGTAGAACCGCCACGGAATCCACCGCCACCGAATCCACCTCCCCGAAACCCGCCACCGCGGGCTCCACCACCGCGTGGCATTTTTAACTAGACACCTCTTCTGATGTTACTTTCTGTCTAAAGATATAGTCTCGATAGATCGCAGCTATAATTAAAAACATAGAAATAATTGATAATGTCAATCCTAATCCGTCGATAATGACTGGAGGTGAAGGTACCGCTATTGCGAAAGCTATTCCAAACAGGATCCATTGAATGATCAAAAACACGACTACTAATATAGGGATTATGAAACGTATAACAAATCCAGTTTGAATGTTTCTTATATCAGAATAACTCGCAAAAATAACTGCGAATAGACCAAGAATACCGAAAACGAGTATTAACAAGCTAAAAATTATGATGACTAGCCAAATGCCTCCATTAATATTAATAAGATTTATGAATGACACAATAAAATCATCGCCTCTCGCTTCGAAAAGGCTAAATATTACTCTACCGCCTCTTATCTCGGCTGTTCCGAACAAGCTTAAGAGATCAACTTGATTACCTGAAAAGAAACCATATATCCCAACAAGAGGGAGGATTATGCCTAGAACAAACGCAAGTATAGAGCAAACACTAGCAAACCAAAATTCTGCATTTCTAGTGTTGGAAACGGGTATTAAACCGATTTCATCAACATTTTCGTCAGGGATATAACTCCAACAGTCTTGTATAGTGCATACTCCAATTAATTTTCCATTTTCTACCACTGGAACTACATTAACCTGCAAATCACGCATCCTTGTGAATGCTTCTGTAACGGAAGTATCAAGCGACACCGACTCAATTGTATACATAGAAGAAATCACTTTTTCAATTTTAGAATCACTTCCTTTGGCTACGACATTTTGAATAATATCGAAATCAGCGATAACTCCTAGAATTTTCTCACCTTCAATCACCACTAAATCCGGTACACCTAATTCTTTCATTTTTTTAGCTGCATCTTGAACTGTTGCGGTAGATTCTATAACACCGTATTCATCGTCGATAACTAAATCTCTTACATAATATTCTTTTTTAGTTAAGCTCATAATTACCATTTTTTTAAATAGATTTATTATTTATTAAACAGACAAAACGAACTATTAAAATTAACTATAGTCCAATATTTATATCTTTTTTCTCTACAGTTATTAAATCCCAAATCAAGCGTTCAAAAATAGGTTGTTTGTTTACCTTGCCTTTAATAGCAGTTTAGCTATTAATGACTAAAAAATAAAAAAAGATTAATAGAATTCCGTTTCTACCATGGTGGTAGAGTTAACTAATTCTTGAGCGGCTTTAGTGGCTCTCATTACTTTAGCCATGTTCCCAACTAATTTGAATTTTCCCGCCATTAAACCTTGAATAGGATCAAGCTCTTTATTTAACACTTTTACCCAGTTATCATAAAGACCAGAAAATACAAATTCAGCTCCTACCTTTTCTCCCTCTTTTAATGGTCGGGGTGGTGAATTAGGAGGTAAGACTTCGAATTCTTCATTATCAGCTAATGTTTTTGCCCCCGTACAATCTCCATGTAATAATCCAATATACATGTTCATTTTCTTATCTAAAGCCCCACTAGGTTCAACACCGAAAATGAAATCTCCTTCCCACCATGAAGCTGCTTGCTTATAGTCAGGATTATTATTTACAGCTTTCATGAAAGCTTTTGCCCACTCGTCACTTCCAAATTTTGGCATTATGTTCACTTTTAATTTTTTAGGATCTGTTTAGTAATTTATAAAATTACTATATTATGATAAGTAAGTGTAATAAATAAAGGATTATAAATAATTTGAAGAATGAAATATGAAAAATAGAGAATAAAAAATAGTTAAATGCCTATACCGATTGTATTGCCTATTCCAGCAACTATTATTTTTGCTCCTTTTTCGGTACGCTTCCTAATTCCCATTTTTATTTTTTCAACAATAGGATGTACGCTTTTGGTAATTGGGCGCGACATGGTTGTGATTGCGTTCTCTAAAGATTGTCTACAAATAAGAGCATCAATTGGAATAGTTTTCTTACTTGAGGATTCTTCAATATAAAACTTCTCAACACCAATTCCTCCAATAGCAGCGCCAACTCCAATAGCTATAGAACCCGTTTTGTCCCCTGAAAATTTTAAACCTGCATCGATCATGATAATCCGGGAAATAGATTCTCCATGCTCCTCAATTAATTTTTTTATTGCTGTTCCCGGTTTTCCTACTGTTCCTCCGGGTCCCATTGCTCGAACTACATAAACTGTTCTATCTTCGAAAATTACTTCTTGAACTATTGTATCTTTTGCGATTACTTTAGCTTCTACATCTTCTGAATTAGAAACATCCCTCACAAAGCTACCCGCAACTAAGGGCCCAAGAGCGTCTCCAATTGGACTACCCTCAGCAAAAGCTTTTGTTGCGTGGTAATAAGATTTAGCCATAGCAAGAATCATCGTCATTTGCATGGAAATTTGCATCAGTATAATATAAGATTTCGATTTCTTACCCAGAATTAAAAAATGTTTTACAAGTCTATATACATAATCAACTGCCATAGCAGCTTCAAGAACATTTTCTAAATTCTGCGTTTCGTGAGATTCAGGATCTGCATTTGGGGCTAACATCACTATTTCTTCTTTAAATCTATCGTCTCTTACATTAATAATATGATCGATTTTGGGAATAATGCCGTAAGGATCAAGATCAACTGGAGTTATCGCAATAAAAGTTAGAAAATTCTCTAGTTTTAGCATCAAATCTTTCTCAGTTTCATTTTTATCAGCGTACTTTTTAAAATTGGAGACTAAAATCTGTTTACATTCATCATTCCATTTTTTAAGTTTTTCCAATCCGGATTCGATTTCTCTTGATGATTTCCACGCCTGAAGCTTAGTTCCATAGAACATAGAAATAAAGATCATACCAAACCACAATAAATTAAAAATTAACCCGAGAGGATCGGTTTCCGTCTGGCCCAATTGCATTAGTTGTATTATCATATTTACCCATTCTTTCCTTAAAATAGCAATTATAATTGAAAGATTAAATCTATTAAGTTTTCATAATGACAAAATTTATTTAATCTTATATTCTTTTCTATTATAGAGTATAGTTTACAAGATATCAATAAGAAAACTTAAGGATATTCATGATCGACGAAGAAGACGATGAGGAAATTTTAAATAAAAAGCGTTCTCTTAAAAAAATTCTGAGAAACCTTGTTTTATTTGGATTAATAATTATCGGAGTTCTGTTTATGTATATAGGAGGTCCAGATCCAACCTTCAATTTAGTTATTGGTTTTACATTCATTTGTTTAGGAACTTCAATAATTCAAATGAAAAAAAGTCCAGGTGATCCAGTTAGACAGACATTAACAATTTTAAAGTGTAGATCATGTGGAGCGATTAAAGTAAGAAATTACGAGGGTGGAGATTTTGTATTTAAATCAGTGGGAGTTTGCGACAAGTGCAATGATCCTATGGAAGTAAACCAGATTTACAGCGTTAAATTAAAGAAATCTAAAGACAAGAGTAACAAGT
>JAGXOB010000219.1 GCA_019894735.1 Promethearchaeota archaeon
GTTTGAGATAGGTGAGCATATCTTAATTGGATTATGTTCTGATGAATTTGCAGAGAGAATTAGAAAACCCCACCCCACAGCTCGATTTGAGGAAAGATTAGAAGAGCTTGAGGTTTTTTTAAAAAAACATAATTTGTATGAGAGATCTGAGATTATTCCAATAAATGACCCTTTTGGAAACACAATAAGCAACAAATGTATAGAAGCATTGGTTGTAAGCCACGAAACAAAAGAAATGGCTATTAAAATTAATGAAGAACGTATCAAAGCAGGATCTCATCCACTTGAAATTATTATCATAAACATGGTTCCAGCTGAAAACTATAAACCTATTTCAACAACAAAAATTCGAGAAGGAGAAATAGATCGAGAAGGACACATACTAAGAAAGCTTTAGGAATTTTCCACTAGTGTTAAAGAATTTCACCGATTATAGACATTGGTTTAGCAAAGAGAGAAAAGATGTCATCAATTTTTTCAGGAGGAACAGTAAAAAGAACAACTGTTGCAGGCCCCGCTGACTTGTACAAATCCACTTTTTTGACATTTTTTAATTTTAATTGCCTTCCAACACCATTAGCTAACATTCTAGCCTCATTAGCAATTCCATTGGAACCAACAGTAACAATATCATGAACAAATCTCTTTTGAGAGAGCAAAGTAACATCTCTCAAATTAGCAATCTCATCTCTGGATTCAGAAGGAACAACTTCGTTACCTATTCTGGGTTTTCCAAGAGCCAAAAGTAAATCACCCGGATGAGTTTTTCCAACTCTTAGCTGATCATCATTAGCTAAACCAATAACTGTTAATCCAACTCCTGTCTGAACAGTTTTAAAGTTGTCCTCTGTATTTTCCATTAATATCTGATTAGGTTCAAGACCCAATACTTGAGATTCATTCCTTATTCCTATTAATATTTCATGACCCGTTGGTTCTTTCTCAACACCCAAAGTGGCAGATATTAACAACGGAAAAGCACCTGTAGCCGCTACATCCATAAGTGCAACTCTTGCAAGAAATTTTCCCAGAACTTTGCCTTCAACTTTTATTTGATCCATGACTTTTGGACCAACCCCACCAGAAGATGTTGAACCTATAACCATAGAATGACCTGTAGGCATTTTGAGAATAGAAACGTCTCCTCGTCGAAAATAAACAATTTGGGAAGGTTTAACTTTAAAAGTTATAGGTCTTAACAAAGTTCCAACATTTTCAATAATATGTAGATAAACTACTAGCGATTGTCTAATAATTTCAGAGCGAGTAATACCATGTTTGTTTGAGAGATGATCCAATTTGGATGTTATTTCATCAGAAATGCGTACGTTTACAACCTTCACAATTAATACACACTACATATGTAATACATATCGCAATTCTTTTATTATTTTCCATTACATCTTAAGTAAAAGGTGAAAAAAAACATGGCAAATAAAACAACTAGCATAATGAATATATTGAAAATTTCTTCGCCCTGGTTTTTTGCACGATTAGCAATTTTTTCTGCACTAACAGTTATAGGCTCCACTATAAAGACACCAAGTCCTATCCCATCAGTAGCTTTCGACTCAACTCCAGGATTCTTTGCAGCTTTATATTTTGGAGTTCTTGATGGAGCATTAATTTCAGGAATAGGACATTTGGTCACCTCTACCTTAAGTGGATTTCCACTAGGCATATATCACATTCCAATCGCTATAGGTATGGCAGTATCTGGAGCATCTATAGCTTTAATAAATAAAATGAATAAAAAATGGGGATTTATTCCAGGTCTAATAATGGGAGTAATAATTAATACTGCATCAGTAGTATTTGCCGTTCCTGTGATTACATGGGCTGGCGCAATTGCATTTGCCCCAGTTTTATTGTTCGGCGCAAGTTTAAATGCTATTGTTTCAGCAATAATTTATATCGCTTTGAGAGGAAAACTTCCAGTTTGAAAAAAGATTTTTTTCTTCCAACACCAGTGAAATCAATCAGAGATATTCTCATCTTCGAGTTTTCTTCTGGTAAGAAATTGGTAGTTGGATGTGATTCAGCAGGAGGAATTGGCCCAAAATCACTAGACAAGATTAAAGTTGATGGTTATACTCTGGGAAAATTCACCGCGCGAGTTACATTGATGGAAGTATTAGCTACTGGCGCAAAACCATTTTGTATAATAGATACACTTAGCGTAGAATTAGAACCAACTGGACTTGAGATTTTAGAAGGAATAAAAGAAGAAGCAAAAATAGCAGGTTTAGATCCTAAAGCTGCAATAACTGGAGGATCAGAAAAAAATTTTAAAGTTGAACAGACGGGCATAGGAGTTACTGTTATTGGACTAGCAAAAAAAGAAGGTCTACGAATTGGAATATCAAAACCAAATAATATTATTGTAGCTATTGGTACACCTTGTGTAGGAAACGAAGTTATTTCTGCAGAAAAAGAACACAAAATCGCAGATTTAATAGACCTCCAAAACTTGCTTAATTGCAAGTTTATCAATGAAATTATTCCAGTGGGTTCAGAAGGAATTGACTATGAAATTCAAGTATTAGCAAAGAGCTCGAATCTCAAATATGAACTAATTAATCAATCCGAATTAAATTTGAAAAAGTCAGCAGGCCCAGCTACCGTAATTCTAGCTAGCCTAGATAAATCAAAACTAGCTGAACTTAAAACAATTATTACCAAACCTGTTAAAATAATTGCACAATTATTCGCATAAATTTATATAATGGCGGGCCCGGCGGGAATTGAACCCGTGACCCTCGGATTAAGAGTCCGATGCTCTGCCTTGCTAAGCTACGGGCCCACTAAAGATATTAAAAAACAAGCTTCATCAAGAAATATAGAGCTTACGGTTTCATATCATTTGTTTTTTATAAAATAATTCTCCAATTCAACCAAGTATAATAACATCTATATCTAAACTGATTATAAAGCTCTTACAGGAAAGTATTATGTTTCATAATAGACCCATTTCAATAAATCCAATTGGATATGTAGTAACCCAAGCTAAAGATTCTGAGGTAAGGGATAAAAACATAATATCTCAGATAATTATCTTCAATAAGTTTATTGAAGCCCTAAAGGGTTTAGAAGAATTTTCCCACTTATATGTCCTGTTTTGGTTAGATAAAATTTCAACTAAAGACCTGCCCTTAAAAGTCCATCCTAGGGGTAGAAAAGAGTTACCATTGGTTGGAGTTTTTGCCACAAGAAGTATGTTTCGTCCAAATCCAATTGGATTGACTATAGTTAAAATAATCAAAGTTGAAAATAACGTATTATTTGTTAGCGGACTAGATGCCTTCGATTTATCACCTGTTTTAGATATTAAACCATACGATTTTTGGGATAAAAACAAAGATATTAGCGTCCCAGAATGGTGGCAAAGTCTGGAAAAAGAA
>JAGXOB010000220.1 GCA_019894735.1 Promethearchaeota archaeon
ATTTAGGTGTGAATGTTGAAAGAACAAAGAAAGTTCTTTTAATTCTTGCTTCACTGGTTACTGCCGCAGCAGTTTCATTAAGCGGATTAGTTGGTTTTGTAGGTCTAATGGTGCCCCATATAACTAGATTGATAATTGGACCAGACCATCGTATACTTTTTCCAGCATCTATACTTGTAGGTGCAATTTTCTTAGTAATTTGCGATGCAGCTGCAAGAGTAATAGTTACACCCTTCGCATCTACTCTTGAATTACCCGTAGGCATAATAACCATGCTTACAGGTGCCCCTTTCTTTATTTTACTCTTTAAAAAGAAAAAAGATAGCTATGCACTTTGAGAGGTAAATTGTAAATATGGTATTACTAAATGTAGATGGCATCGAATGTCGTTATGGATCTGTTAAAGTTCTAGAAACATTAAATCTTTCTGTTAAACCTGGTGATTTTGTGGGGATACTAGGACCAAATGGATCTGGAAAAACTACGCTATTAAAGAGTATTAGTCGACTTCTAAAACCCCATAAAGGTACAATTTTTCTGGACGATGTAGATATTTATTCTCTTGAAAGCATTGATGTCGCCAAGAAACTAGCTGTTGTTCCACAGGATACCAGTATTGGTTTTAGTTTTAAAGCACTGGACATCGTATTGATGGGGCGTAATCCTCATATGTCTCGTTTCCAAATGGAAAGCAAAAAGGATATGGCTATTGCAAAAAAAGTGATGCTTTTAACTAATACTTGGCAATTTGCAAATCGACCGATTAATGAACTTAGCGGTGGAGAAAAGCAAAGAGTAATAATTGCCAGAGCGATTGCACAAGAACCTAAACTTCTTTTACTCGATGAACCACTTACCCATTTAGATATAATGAATCAGCTAGAAATAATGGACCTAGTAAAAAAGCTTAGCAGTGATGGAAAAATTATCATTTTAGCTGTTTTCCATGATGTAAATTTGGCAGCTCGCTACTGCAATTCTGCAATACTACTTAAAAAAGGGAAAATATTTTCAGCAGGTAAATTATCCAAAGTTTTGACTAGTAAAAATATTAAAAGTGTTTTTAATGTTGATGCTATAGTTCAGAAACATTTAGTGACAAACTCAATTTATATAATTCCTCTTTCTCCACAAAAGACACCTCAATATAGAAAATATTCAATACATTTAATTTCAGGAGCTGGAACTGGAACCGGATTAATGAAAATTCTTATCGATGAAGGTTATCCTTTAACCACAGGTGTTTTGAATGTTTTGGATACTGATTATGAAACTGCCAAAATCCTGAAAATTCCAGTGATAGCCGAGGCTCCCTTTTCTCCAATCATGGAAACTACTCGTAGAAAAAATTTAGCTATCATCAAAAAAGCTAGTGCGGTGGTTGTAGCTTCAGTTCCATTTGGTTATGGTAATTTGCAAAACTTAAAAACTGCCAGAGAAGCTCTTGGTATGAATATACCAGTTTATATTATTGATGAACTTCCAATTGAAAGAAGGGATTTTACAAACGGAAAAGCAAAAGAATTGTTTGATGATATGAAAAAAAATGGGGCTAAATTTGTTAAAGATCAGCATGAACTTTTAGCTTTGCTTCATGTTTCCGATGAAAAACTGAAAACAATTCAAAAGAATGATATCAAATATAAAGCTCATCTACTACCGAGTACCCCTTCTAACAAAAATATGCTTCACAATGAGGATGAATAAATGAAGCATAAAAAAAATATGAATGTAGCAGTTGCTTGGAGTGGCGGAAAAGATAGCTGTCTAGCATGTTATAAGGCCATCAAAGAAGGTTATACTGTTAAAAGCTTGTTAATAATGATGGCTGATGACACAATATCAAATTTTCATTTGATTAGTTCTGACCTTTTGGATGCCCAATCAGATGCTATTGGTATTCCCATTATTAAAAAAGTAACATCACCAGATATGTATGAAAAAAATTTTAGAAAGGCACTTTTAGACTTTAAAAAAAAAGGTGTAGAAGGATTAGTTACCGGTGATGTATTTGATATTGCTCTCCATGAAGAAGGCTGGCTGGATAGAATATGTCATGAAGTTGGTTTAACTCCAGTTCGACCTTTATGGCATCTTGATACAAAACAAATTCTAACTGAATTTATAGACGAAGGTTTTAAAGCAATAATTGTTCGAGTAAAAAATGAGGTTCTAGGTTTAGAATGGTTAGGAAGAGAGATCAACCAAACATTCTTTAAAGATCTGCTTACTATTGAAACAATTGATCCATGTGGTGAGCGTGGTGAATTTCACTCATTTGTAGTAGATGGTCCCTTATTTAAAAATAGAATAGAAATAACAGATAGTGAAAAAACAACAATAAACGGATATGGTCGACTAAAAATCAAACAATATTCAATAAAATCTAAAATGTGAAAACATATCTTGAAAAGAAAATTTGATATTTTAATAGCTAGTACTGAATTAAAAGCTGAAGCATTTTTATCAGAGATTGAAGGAGCAAATCCACTGTTTGTATGCGCCATTGGAACCACAGAAACAGCCAAAATACCCGGAATATCAGCGGCCGGATCAAATCCACAAATCACTGATTATACTCCTCCTGCAGATGCTGAACTTCTGCTATTAGGTAAATGTAAATGCATTAATGGTGTACCAATAACACCTTCTGGAATCCCTACTCCTGCTCTAATCACTATGTCAGCTTTGAGACTTGCAAATATACCTGTATTAATCGCTAATGCTGGACTTAAAATAAAACCCCAAATTCCTTTTTTGGATCTGGGCGGTGTTCCAGGAAAGGATATGCGAACTGGACATTCTGTTGAAAATACTGAAGAAGTGCTCCAAAGATCAATAATCGCGGGAAAACAATTAGCTAACACAACTGATTATCTTGTAATAGGAGAAAGTATTCCAGGGGGGACTACAACCGCATTAGGTGTTCTTTCTGCAATAGGTGTGAAAGCTGAAGGAAAGGTCAGTAGCAGTATGCCTGATAATCCTCACATCCTAAAAACTAATACAGTTAATTTAGGATTAAAAGCTGCAGGAATAAAATTTGGCAGTTTAAAGGATGATCCAATAAAAGCGATCTCCTGTTTAGGTGATCCTATGATGCCTGCTTTTGCAGGGTTGGTAATTGGTGCAGCTTCTCAAGTTCCAGTTTTGATGGCGGGTGGTACTCAAATGACAGCTATTTTGGCTGTTATTAACGTGTTAAATCCGGAAGTTTTATGTAATGTAGCTATTGGAACCACTAGGTGGATAATACAGGATAGTTCATCTGATATTAGAGGAATAGTCGCTCAGATTAGTAATGTTCCTGTTTTAGCTGCTGATTTAGATTTTAAATCATCAAAATTATCTGGCTTGAAAG
>JAGXOB010000221.1 GCA_019894735.1 Promethearchaeota archaeon
GTGGGATTATGGACAGTATTGAAGAAGGCGTTATCGAGCCAACTGTAGTCAAAGTTCAAGCAATAAAATCAGCTGCTGAGTCTGCTGCAATGATAATGAGAATTGATGACGTAATATCCGCCTCAAAATCAAAAGGCGGCCCCGGTGGACCCTAAAAGGGTAAATTAACCACCTAATATTTTTTTTAATTTGCGACTTTAGCTTAGCCTATTTAGGATTTCCTTAATTTTGTAATTTATTTTAGCTTGAGCCATATTATTTTGGTTGCCATAAAGAGTTGGTAAAGAAATGGTGTTTATCATAAAGGCTTTCTATAATGGAAAAACCAGATTTTTTAGCTAGTTGTTGGATATCATTTTGATCATATTTATAAGATGATTCAGTATGAATTGTCTCACCCTTTGTGAATGAAAATACTTTATTCAAAGAGCTAATTTTGACGATCTGCTGCTTTTTACTTACCAGCTTACTCACAATTGCGCCTTCTTTTAGATCATAAATTGATAAATAACTAAAGAGGTTAAGGTCAAAGTTTCCTCCTAATTCTATGTTAATTCGATTAAGCAAATTCTTGTTGAATTTTTCACTTATTCCTTGAGAATCATTGTAGGCATTCTGAAGTGTTGTAGAATCTTTTTTTAGATCAAATCCAATGAGTAAGTAATCCCCAACGTTTAGGGATCTTCTAATTCTTCTAAGAAAAATAATAGATTGACTAAAATTCATATTTCCAATATTAGACCCCAAGAACAAAACCAAATTAGTACCCTTTTTCATATTTCTTAAACAAGTTAGATCACAGGAGTAATCAGCAACAATTCCATTTGACTCAAAATTTTTAAAGTCTCTTTTAAGAGTGTTTATTAAGTCAGCCATGGCACTTGAAGAAATATCAATCGGATAATAGCGAAAAGCTATTTTATTTTGAGTAAGATGTTTGAGAAGTATTCTTGTTTTTTGGCCGTCTCCAACTCCAAATTCAATTATATTGCATGTCAAATTCTGTAACAGATTTCCGAAAAAATTGCCACTTTCAGAGAAGATTTGAAGTTCAGATCTAGTTAGATAATATTCGGGTAGTTTGGTTATTTTTTTGAATAATTTACTTCCTTCTTCATCATAGATATATTTGCATGGAAGACTTTTATTGTAGTTTGAAAGCCCTTTTAAAACATCATTTTTAAAGTCTTTTAAAAACTGTTTATTTTCTATTGTGGTATTAATTGTTTTTTTAGTTATCATGTTTTTAGAAACCTCATCTACATGGGACAAATTTAATTATGTTTTTCGAATTTTTCACGATATTTTTTAATTCTGTTAATAAATGTTCTATATCTTCTTTTGTTTGGCCTATGCTTAATGAAAAACGAAGCGAACAATGTGCTTCTTCTTCACTTAGCCCCATTGCCAGTAAAACATGAGATGGTTTAGCAGATCCAGCACTACAAGCTGAACCGGAAGAAAAGAAAATACCTTGTCTGCTCACTGCTAGCAGGATGGATTCACCTCTATATCCTGGCAGTGTTACACTCGAAGTGTTGGGTACACGTTCAGAATCTACTCCATTAACGAAGTAATCATCGAAAATAGAAGATAATCCCTTTTCCAAAAAGTTACGAATCGAAACGAGTTTAGCCATCTTTTTTAAAGAGGCAGAAACAGCTTCAGTCGCTTTACCAAATCCAACTATGCCTATCAGATTTTCAGTTCCGGATCTAAGTCCAAATTCTTGACCGCCACCATTAATTAATGGTTCAATAATAATTCCTTTTCTGCGATAAAGTGCACCTACACCTTTGGGACCTTGAATTTTATGAGCAGATAATGTTAGTAGATCAACCTTCAACTTTGAAACATCAAGTTCAATTTTTCCTAAAGCTTGAATGGCATCAGTATGGAATAAAACATTATGTTTATGAGCAATTTCAACAAATTTGTTTATCGGTTGAATAACTCCAGTGATATTATTCACCATCATTAAACTGATTAAAACTGTGTTTTCATTAATTGAAAGTCTAAGATCATCAGGATTGATCATACCCGATTTATCAACTTCAAGATAAGTTACCTTAAACCCCTTCTTTTCAAGTTCTTTACAGGTTTCTAAAACAGAAGGATGTTCAATCTTGGAAGTTATAATATGTTTCCGATTTTTCTTGTCCGCATAAACTACACCCTTAATAGCTAGATTATTCGCTTCAGAACCACTTCCAGTAAATATAATCCTTTTAGCAGTGCAGTTTATTGCTTGAGCAACTTGTCTTCTCGCAGTCTCCATTAATGAACGAGCTGTTTTGCCTCCTTTATGGACACTTGAAGGATTAGAATAAATTTCCATGACCTCTTTCATCACCTGCTTAACTGGTTCTGATAAGGGAGTTGTAGCATTATAATCTAAATATATTAAATTCTGAGGGGTTGAAAATTTTGTATATTTTAGTTCTTCTTCTGTAATTTCGTCAGTGATTATTTCTAAAGATTTTGTTGAGTTATCGATTTTTTCAACTTCACATAACAATGATTTGAAAATAGGAAATCCAGAAATTGGATCATATTGTTTGATATCAGTAAGTACATTAACATTTGTGCTCTTCCAAGATTTAGGACCTATTGGACTTCCGCACGCATGATTTGCATCAATAGCACCTTTGACAATATCGTCTGTGACTATTGCACGCATATTTACCGCACCTCTTAGAGTACGGATTTGAACCATTTGCCCATTTTTAATTTTTCGTTCGTTAGCGTCTAAACTATTTAGAAGAACTGTTGGCTCAAGATGGTTTTTATTTAAGCCTTCGATTCCATGATGTTGAGTATGGATGCTTGTTCTAGTTCGGCTACCTGAATTGAATACTAAAGGATATTTTTTGGCTATATCTGGTCTGGAAATTGGACTTTCAGGAGGTTCTGTGTATTTTGGTAGTGGATCATATCCATACTCTTCTAAAACTGTTGATAAAATTTCGAGCTTTCCTGTTGGCGTATCAAAACCAGGTTTTCCATCTTTTCTTAACAATCCTTTTTCCCATTTTTTATATTGCATAATTGTTGTTGGTTTAGTTATAATTCCGCCTGATTCTTTGACTTGCTCTATATTAAAGCCTGATCCAACAAGAGCATGTCGTAGAAGTTCTTCTTCAGTTTGTGGATAAAGATGACCATATCCCAATCTTTTTGCTAGTTCGGCTATTATGAATATATCACTTCTTGATTCACCAATTGGAGGGATCATTCTTTCTCGAATTTTGAAGAGTGAACCATACACCACATATGAAACTATTTCATAGTATGTTGA
>JAGXOB010000222.1 GCA_019894735.1 Promethearchaeota archaeon
ATGTAATATCAAGTAATCATAAGTAATTAAACGAATTAATTATACATTCTTATGTAAAAATATTACTTCTTAAAATTGCAGTTTTACGAATATTTATGTAAACTGCTGTAAAGCCTGTTATATCATAGCTTTAAGCCACTTTTAAAAATCTAATTGTTAATATTTAACTGTAAATTTTAGTAATTAGCTGTTAAAATAAGTCTTCAATTAACATTTATTAGCAGAATTAATCTTTCATGGGCTTGGTTTTTGATTTTAACTCTCTCCCGGTCCTTACCGCTATAATTTTCATTAATTTCCTTCATGTAATCCTCCTTTTGAAATGAATAGGAGAGAAGGGCCTTTTATACTCATGCCCAGGAGTCTAAGCAGCATATATATTTAGACAGTTTCATATCTTATCTAGGATAATAATATTAATATTCCCTCTTCTTCCTCTTCTTTTGTGGGATCATCATATTTCTGCCTTTGTATGACAATTAATAACTTTATAAACAAATTTAAATGGGATTATAGTCTAATTTATATTTTCCTAAAATCCTGTAACATTTATCTTTCCAACCAGGTTATTTCATACTCATAATATTGCATCTGCTCAATATTATCCACATCATCTGTATTATAAGTTTCAATATAAACTTCCTTAATTTTCAAATTAATCTGTTATACTTTCCCTTACTATTTTAATCTCTTCTTCAGTCAAACCATACAATTCATATACCATCCGGTCTATTTCATTATCAGTTTTCTCTATTTTATCTTCCAATTTATTAATTTCTTTTTGAAGGTTATCCCATTCTTTAACAACTTTTCTTACAACCTGATTTTTATTATAATCCGGAATTTCTATTTTCAAAACTTTTTCAAGTATATTACCACTATAACCATCAATTTTTTCTAATTGTCCCTCAATTAAATTCTCCAGGTATAATTTTAAATATCGACGTTTATACTTATCATTTTCTTCAAATTTAATTAATTCATATTTACCACTACTGGATTTTTCTGAATAGAGGGTGATTATGTTAGTATTGATGTTTACTGTGAAGTTTCTAACTTTGGTGGCTCGACCTGAGTATATTTCATTTCTAAAATTAGATTCTTCTAATATTTTAGATAAAGTCTTTCCATTTTTAGATGCATATTTAGAAATTAATTTATTAAAATTTTTATTAGTTATTTTATTATATTTGTATTTAAAGGGTGTTATTTTTTCGACATTTTCAATAATTTTGTTTTGTGTTTTCAATGATGCTTTAATTATCGGAAGTTTTAATAAGTTCGCTTTATGGACTTCAGCAAATGTTCTGTTTTTTTCGTTCATTAAGCTATGATAATAAAGATTGCTTAATTTTGAGTTTAAAAGTGCTAATAAATATTTATATTTAATTGATTCTTCATATTTATCTTTAATTAATACATTATAAATAGCATTTACATTATAATATTCGTTGTCAAAAGTAGAAATAAGGCTATCACCAGTTCTTCTCATGATAACCCTATTTTGTTGAAAAAAAGATTCTGGTTTATACATTGTAGTATCAAACCATCTTAATTTGTCTTTTTTTACAAAGCTGCGGTCTTTTAATTTGTCTTTATGTAATAATAAATATCTTTCTAAGTTAGGATATCTATTTAAATCTAAATCACGCGGAATACTTAAAAGGTAATTATCATCAAATTTTATTTTATACCTTTGGATATTTCTACCAAACAATATTTTTTTATAAATTGAATTTTCAATATCATATTTATCTATAGTTTTGCTATCTACTATAAATACATCATTCATTCCAGTTTGTATGCCTTTAGTCATGTCTGCAATAATTTCTTTAAAACTTATACCCTTTTTTTCTAGTTTTTGCAATAGATTGATTTTTACCTTGTTTAATAAAAATTTATGATTAGTCATTTTTTTAATTGAATTAATAGATATTTGTTCATAAGTTGAATTAAATATATCCATTTTAATATCTTCAGGATCTTCTTGACTTAAATCTAACCCTTCAAATTTATAATCAACATTATCCTTATTGTTTTTTGATATTAAAATAGCACTAGGTACAACCGCATCTTCAAAGATATCTTCACCTAAATCAACTATAATATCTATAGTACTATTATTCATTATATAACTTCTTGTTTTTTCAAAGTTTGATCTTCTCAAATATGTATTTGGTGTAATCATACCTATATAACCATTACGTTTACAAAGAATCAACGAAAGTTGAATAAAAGTTATATATGTATTAAATTTATCATGAATAATACTCTTGTATTTTTCTAGACAATAATTCCATTCTTTTTCTTCCAATTCGGCACCCCATGGAGGATTACCAATAATAACATCAAAACCTGTTGTCCCTATTTTTTTAGGAAAATCTGTACTTTGAACGATATCAGGAAATTCCTTACTCCATTTAAAGGCTTTAGTTCCAGCTATTTCGGTCTCATCAACTAAAGAATTACCACATTTAATATTGTCATCAAGATTGGTAAGTGGTTTTTGTTTATTAGCAGTTTTCAACCATAATGATAATTTAGTTATTTCTACTGATTCCTCATTTAAATCTACCCCATATAAATTAATTTTTAAAATTTGTTTATACCTCTGTGCTTGAGTAGTAAGACTCATTTGTATAACATTATTTTTATTATCACCTTTATTTAAACTATTTTTAAGTAAATCCCTCTGTTTATTTAACCACCGGTGTTCCTGCAGGAGATAATCAAAGGCCTGGTTTAAAAAGGCACCACTCCCACAGGCAGGGTCCAATACTTTTATTTTATTAAGTTTTTCTTCATATTTATTATAAAAATCAAGATGGTTATTAGTATATTGAGTTTTCCAGGATTTACTGCCTGCCTCTTCTATATCAGGTAAATCATAACACCCTAATTCCTCTTTGATATCCTCTAAGTAACCACCTACAGCATTTTCTACAATATAGCTGGTTATGTACTGAGGCGTATAATATATTCCTTCTTTTTTCCTCCGGGATTTATTTTTATCAAACTCATTTTCTTTAATTTCTGATTTTAATTTCTCTATATCGGTTATCGATTGTTCAAAAATGTGGCCCAGAACATTAACATCCACATCACTATCAAAATCATAATCAGAAATATCATATATAACATTAAACAGTTCATCTTTAATAATTAGGTTGTCCAATACTTCATCATATTCAAACAATCCACCATTATAAGCATTAATATCTTTATTCGGTTTACCTTTGTCTATTGCTCGAAAAACTCCTCTTATCTGGTCCCATACAGGGTTTTGA
>JAGXOB010000223.1 GCA_019894735.1 Promethearchaeota archaeon
CTTTTAATACTGTTGCTGTTGTCACAAACCAAGTCATGGCTAAACCAGACGTATTCTTTGGTAATGCGCTTCACCCAATTGGAGGTCATATCGTAGGACATACAAGTAATACACGCATTTTTCTTAGACGTGCTTCTAGGGGTCCTGTTAGAATTGCAAGAATAGTTTCAAGTCCTTATCTTCCTGAATCAGAGGAAATATTTAAAGTAACTGAAAACGGTATAGAAGATGTTTCCGAAGAGGAAAAATTGAGCAAAAAACGTTAGGTAGAACAAAATGCCAATGCCCAAGACTTTAGTTACAAGATATTTTCAACTTCTAGTTAAAAGAAAATTTACAGAAGGCATTAGAGAATTAGAAAGAATTAGTGAAAAAATGCAAAAAACTGAATGGAATCAAGGCTATTATCAAGCATTATATGGTATGTATCTTTCACAGAAAAACATTAATGATGAATATTCCTTTTTTTCAAAATTTGACTTTACTGACTCAGAGGAACTTCATAAATACCGTCGTGAATTTTTAGAACACACACGTAATGGACTTCATGGAGACTATGATAGAGGTTACTTTTCAGCCTGGGCTGGATGCATGCGGGTAATAATTAGAATGAATATTCCTGTTCCTCAACCAAAAAACCAAAAAGAAGAAAAAACTTCAATAGAGACTGTGAGGAACGACAAAAATCAGGCAACAATAGCCAATTTTTATCCTAATAAAAACAAATAGTTTTTATACAACTGCTACAGGACCAATTAAAATAGTATAAATGAGTACTAGAAAAACTATCCATGAAATGAAGAATATTCCAATTCCCATGGTCATAATTTTTGATTGTTTTTCAACCTTATTATAAAACTTTGTTTTGATAGCATAGTATGACAATAAATAAACTGCCAATGCTATTGTCAAACTATTAAGAAAAGTTGTTAATTCGGTTGAACTTGATACAGAAGCTACAAAAGCGCTTATTATTCCTGAAATCGCACCCAAACCTACTCTTATTATATATATCGCAACTAATGGTTTCATAGAACTTCAATCCTTGAAAGCAACATTTCAAGTCTAAATTAAAAGGTTATTACTTAAGTATTATGGAACTATTCCATGATATAAAACCTAATCCATTAACTATTAAGAAATTAGTATTAAACAAATCTTTTTGTTCTCTAACTTACCATGACCTCTTTTGTATCCTTTCTAAGCCACCACGCAACAAAAACACATCCTGAAACAACTAACACTGATCCTAATAGGGGATTGGAGTTTGTTAAGGAGATAAAATTATTTGCCAAGTGCAACATAACCGCAATTAAATAATATGGAATTGGTCTTTTTTTAGCAATTCCGTAACCTGTTATAGCAGTACTTGCAGGATGAAAGAAAATGCCTGGTATTCTGTAAATTAATGGTACCTCTAAAACAAAAATATATGTGAATAATTCTACAATTCCAAATCCCAAACCGACTATTAATGATAAATTGAAAATAGCTCTTTCAGTTTCGCCGTGACGATAAAATAGTGGATATGCTTTTGCAAATTCTTCAATAAATGGGGCAAAAATTACTCGTGCAAATAAAGCAATAATAAATGGGTCAAGACCAATTAATAATACGTTTGTATATTGATATATAAAAAGCGTTAGTGGAACACTAATAGTTACTCCACAACCAAAAAAGAAGACTTTCTCGTTCAAATCAGGTCTATGAGTGTGAATTATTTTATTGTCTTCCATCGATCAGTCGTTCCATTTACGCTAAATTATCTGAATGTAACGCTTCTTATTACTTTGTTTTATTCTTTGAATTTATAATAGTTAATCTTTCATTTTATTAAGTAAAAGAAATCATTCCTTTTTTTATAACTCAAAGTAAAAAATAAGTCTTCTTGATTATCTCAAAGTAGCTAGAAAGATTATGGAAGAGTTGTTGAAAAAAAATAAATGCTATTTTAACTATTATTGTTTGCGTGGCTTTCTTTCGTTAAAAAACTATGTTTGTTATGACATTTTTTTCCAAAGAAAAGAACTAATTTTATAGTACAACTAACATATGAAACTAAAATAAGGGGCTATCTTTTTGCAAAAAAAAGAGTTTTCAAGTGTCGATATTGCAGTACTGGTTCAGGAACTGAAAGATGTAATAGTAAACTCTAGAGTTAATAAAATATATCAATATGATAAAAAAACCATTATTCTTAAACTGCATAAAACGGATAGTCCTCAACTCAGACTAGTTATGGAAGCAGGTAGACGTATTCATTTAACTTCTTATGTTCTAAAACCCCCCAAGATTCCTCCAGGATTTTGTATGGCCTTAAGAAAATACTTGAGTGGTGCTTGGATAGATAAAATTGAACAGTACAAATTCGAACGAATAGTGCTTCTTCATTTAAGAAAAAGAATAGGTAATTGGAAACTAATTCTGGAACTTTTTGGGGAAGGCAATATAATTTTGACAGACGAAAAAAATAAAATTCTGCAAGCTTTGATCTTTAAAAGAATGCGTGATAGGAATATTATTCGGAATGAAGTTTTTGAGTTTCCTCCATCAAGGAGTAAAAATCCTTTTGAAATGACAAAAGAAGACATAAAACAAGAAATAGTTGAATTTGGAGAAACTGAAGTTGTAAGGGCAATTGCTAGACTTTTGGGATTTGGTGGGTTTTACTCTGAGGAAATTCTATCAAGAGCCAATATTGAAAAAAATAAGCTGTGTGGTGCTCTTCAGGATTCTGACTTTGAAGCTATTTTTAACTCAATACAAAATATTTTATCCGCTATAACTCTGTCTAAAACTCAACCAAGTTTAATTTTAGATGAAGATGACCAATTTTTAGATGCAATACCTCTCGAGCTTAATCGTTATAAAAATTTTAGCGTCAAATTGTTAAAAACTTTTAATGAGGTCATAGATCAATTTTATCTTAAAGATACTGCCCATAAAAAAGCAATTGCCGGAGGTCATGTCAATAAGCTGGAGAAAGAAGTTGAAAGATTAGAAAGAATAATTTCTAAACAAAAACAAGTGTTAGATGATGAAAAGAAAAGTATTCTTAACAACAAGATTTTAGGTGATGCAATATATTCTCATTCTGGAGAAATACAAATGTTGCTGGATTATTTTTCAGTAACTAATAGAGTTGGCAAAGAATGGGCGACCATGTTTAGGGCAGTGCTAGATGCTAAAAAAGCGGGGAAAACGCCTGCTACTTTAGTGGAATCCTTTGATTCGCGGAACCTTATAGCTAATATC
>JAGXOB010000224.1 GCA_019894735.1 Promethearchaeota archaeon
ATAATATATTGTGCCATTAACATCTACACCACCAGCTTCATTTATGGTTTTTGCAGCGAACCAAGCGCCTTCATAGTTAGCGTCACCTTGAATTTCGCCTGTATCCCCAGCACATCCTATCTTAATAATTTGATCAGCACTAATTCCCGATGGTGCTCCCGGAGCGTCACTAGCGCTCCAGACGTAATCTCCAGCACCTGGTGCTAATAGAAAGAAGTATGCTCCAATTGAACCGCCTACGATGATAACAGCAACTAGTACAATAGCTATAATCCTTTTCATGTTTTTTTCCATTGTTTTAATCACTTTATTTTTGTTAATGTTTTTTTTATTGTCAAATTTAATTGTTAATTTAAATCTCTGATAAACATGTATTTAAACTTTGCCAATAAAAGACACACTTATCATCTCAAAATTAATGAAAAGACAAAATGGTAAAAAAGCTTTTAAACTAATATAATAAACTGGTTTCTAAAATTCAATATTAGTAGCGTAAAGCATAAGGGAAGCATTCCCTATGTCAATCTTTCACTATGATTTGTTGAAAGATATCATTCTCGCTTTTAGATTTTTATTTTCTGCTTGAAATAATGAGCAAAAGTTTCGTGTTCTTTTCCGAACTTTTTCATGATTACTCTTTTGAATGTTCCAAAATCAAGTCGTTCTCTCATATTATCAGCTCATCAGTCAGCGTGAACAATTAAAATTATATCGCTATCGGGATAGAGATTAAAACTGATATCGTCTTGAAGCGGTATAAATTCTCTGTTAGGTCCGTAAGCATTAGTAGCGCAATCTTCGTATATAACATTATTCTCTGGATCCCAAATTAGTTGGAGATAACTTTGAATTAAACCTTTATACATGGGAAACGGTGATTTTTCTGGATGTTCATATATTTTTTTATCAATAGCACCCAATGCTTCGACAATTGTTCCATCGTCCATTATTGAGACATGGTAATCGATTCCGTTAGCGAGTTCTTTTTCAGGTACAAAAATTGTTAAGTTAATTTTTTTAATTTATTATCACCCCTAAATTAAGAGAAAAAATGAGGATTTGAATTTTATAATAAACCCTTTTCTTTTAGAAGTTCGGGTAATTCCTTTTTTAACGCAAACGAGGTTATGAATTTCTTTTTACCGTCAACTATTACGCAATTTCCCGTTAAGTTAAGCTTGCGAGCTTCCTCAGAATCTAAATTCTTAGTTTCAAACTTAACATGTTTCATATAAGGAGCAAGCGCTGAGAAAACAAGATTCATAAATTGAGACCAAACGCATTCACAAGCATTCAAAGGAACAAATACATCGACATAAAGTTTATTTGCGTCTCTCAATTCTAATTCAGATGGTTCAATGTCATGGATTTCAGAAACTTTTGTTGAATCCGAATTCCCACAACAAGAAGATGATGAATTACAACATGTTGTATTTTGATCCTCATTAATACACACCTTCGATTCTTCCTTTTCCATAATTTAAACCTTTTTATAAATATTTCATTACTTTTTTTAATTAAAAGATTAGTTCGATTAGCCACAACAACTCGTGTTTGAATCATTATCCTCAGGACCGCAGGCACAAGCGTTGATGTCTTTATTACCCAATTTGGAATTCTTAACATTCGCTCTCGCGTTCCAAAGGCAACCACATCCTTTTTTTTCATTCATAATGATTGCATTTTCAGGACAATTTCGTTTGCAAGCACTACACTCAGTACAAAGCTTAGGATTTTTAATGTCATATTTTCCGTTATCCAAAGGTTGTGGAAGTCCAAACGGACATAATTCTCCACACAATCCGCAACCATTACATAAACTTTCATCTATGAATATTTTAAAATCCTTTATTGATAACTTATCCAAACTTACTTTAAATTCCGATTCTGTCATTATACGTACCTCTTATATTTCAATTTCCTTTTATTTTTTTGTATTATTAATTATTACAGTAAAATGATTCCAGCCACCATTGAAATCAAACTAATTGTTAATAAAATTTTATTTATGAGACTAAAAATGGGATATTCCTCTTGAATTTCGCTGGGACTTGTAGCCATCGTGTAGCCACTTAAAGACATTGTTGAGAAAAATGATATCCAAAAGAGAAAAGCGATGCTCAAAAACATATAAACTATTGAAGTATGTAGGATATATGTTAGGGCTCCCAGAGCAATAGCGTTTACTAATCCAAAGAAAATTCCTTTATATATAAATCGCCGAGTAAATTTAGATATGGGAAATAAAAATGTTATTAAAAAATTTGAAAATATTATCCAAAGTAAGAGCTCACCAGCCCACCAAAATTTCTCGAACAACCCCATCAAATTTAGAACAAGCGAAATCAAGAATAAGGCAATTAAAGGCAACAAAAATATTTTTCGGAGTAGAAAGGTCGTATGAGTAATAAACCCGCGAAAACGATGCTTTAAAGTAAATTTAGCAAGCTTCATGGTATCCGGTTTTCGAGCAGGTCTATTATTAATAAATTCGGGCAAGTCTTTAGACCATACGGGTCCAAAAACCACTCGAAAAGGGAAATTTTTAGATTTTTTCTGTAGTTCTGGAGTAGCTACACCTCCTGCAGATAGTTGTGGGAGAATCAATGTTTTTTTCTCAGTAATATCCCTTAATCCAGTAGCTTCAACTGCTTCTATTAATTGGTTGTTCCCAAAGTCGTTACCTCTTGCAGCACACCACACATTTATTCCATTGGAATCAACACATAAAACCCAAGCATCAAGACCTTTTAGATCTCTCATTACCTTAATATAGGTAAATTCATAGTTTGCAGTAACAATTATAGGAGAAGTTTTATCAGGGTTCCCCGATTTGTAAAGACCAGGATCAATCGGAACGAGATCTACTTGTCCGGTATAAATGCTGCGATATATTCTTAGCTGTGAAACGATACCTTTGAATTTTTTTGGTTCGGGTTGATAATATCCTGGTTTATTGGTTTCTTTATTATCGACTTTAATTAACTCGAGAGCTTGAATAGTCCCATGTTTCCAATCTTTTTTTGAATTTATTTTAAATCCAATTGGTTCGATATATCTAAAGAACCATTTCAAGAGAAATGTGCTCCTTAATTTAAGTCGTCTAAGCTTTTTTTTATATCTCCATCGTTTTATTTTAAATAATAATTTCCAGAAACCTTTGGGTACAAATTCAGCGGCAAATATTAACCGACCATTCGGTTTTAA
>JAGXOB010000225.1 GCA_019894735.1 Promethearchaeota archaeon
TTTCACTTAAGTTTCTATCCAAATCTGCAGATTCGTCGCCCCATAAATTAATCTCAGCGGTAATTTTGTCTGAAGTGTCCCTTTTTCCACCGATAAATTTATCGTCGAGATCCCTAATCCAATCCTCTTTAATTCTCTTAACATCGGTGTCATACTCATTGTAATGTCTTAACGATTCCTCTTTATGTCTATTAATAGCTTCGTCGTATTGCCTGTGATGTGTTTTAAGCGAGTTTTCTAAAGAATCTTTCAATTTAACCGTTGTATCAGAACAATCTTTTACACCACTTTGTAAAGTAGTGTCAACTTCACCGGCCATATCTGTTGCCAACGTCTCTAATTGAACGTTAATTGTTTCTTGAGCCTTATGATCAAGGTCTGTAGTTTCTGAAACGACATTATCGTTCTCGTTTGTCATTATCCCGGTAACATCTGCTTTTAAACTATCTGTTGTTTCCCGCGTGTTTTTGATATAATTCTCACTAGTATTCGTAAAGTCTTCCTTCATTGGTTCAGTAAATTTTAAGATATTTTGAATCGTTGTTTCATGTCTTGCTTTGTATTTTTTCTTCTTTCCCATCCAGAAAAAACCTTTTTTACCCATTTCTTCAGAAAAGTCCGTAAATCTATTCGCGTGTTCTAATAGATTATCAATTAGGGTTAATGACATACTTTTAAAATCGTTAGTTTGATCCGTTAAAACCCTGTGTCTTTCGTCAACAGTAGCTTTCAAATTAGTTTGGAGCGTATCGGTTGTGTTTTTAAGATGACTTAAGTGTTCCTTTAATAGGTGTGAAATTCTTTCTTTCAAATCGATTACTATTTTATCCATACGTTCGAGATATTTTTCGAGAATTTGTTCCATTCTTGGTTTAAGGTCGTTAGCGATAGTTTGATGTCTATCAACGTGATCATCCAAATCGCTTTTCAATTCCTTTTCTAGCTCATCTACTCTTTTTGTAAAATCTGCTAATAAGTTCGCTATTAAACCGGTAAAACCGTCTTTGGTTTTATTCACCATGGATTCATTTTCTTTTACTCTAGTATCGCTAATATTTTTTACATTAGAATCTAGCGTATCCATAATAGAATGTAAATTTTCTTCCAAAGTCTTTGAGGTGTCTGTGAATCGATTTCTTGAGCTATTAATTCTATCTCTCTTATCATTGTTTTTCGCGTCTGAATCATCAAAAAAAGCCTTAAGTTGATCATCAACAGCAGAAACTACCTCGTTTACGCTTTTATCTTGAATTGCTTCCAATTTTTCAAATCGTTTTGATTGATCCGCTAAGATCGAGTCCTTGATTTTCGCAATTTCGTCTCTAAAGATTTTGGATTCTCCAATATACAATTCAAAGAAAGGTTCTAAGGGAATGAATCTATCTACAATCCCAGTTACTTTTTTGAGAAAACCCTTTTCGACTAACCACTCAGTAATTTCAAGAACAGATTCATATGTCAAATCTGGATGTTTTTCTGCTAAAGAGAGGTAGACTTCAGATGATGTAGCTCTTGGTACTCTAAGATAAACGATGTAAACATTGATTTGATCTTCTGTGAAACCATATCTCGTGAAAATTTCCTTCGTAAATTCTTTTAAGCTCATAAGCTTTTCTCCATTTTCTAGAATTAAAATTTGTTAGTATTCATATTAAAATAAATTTAATCTGAATTTCTTTTTAATATTTTTATAATATTTTAAAGTTATAATTATATCTTCAAAATGATTATATTAAAACTTAAGGATTAAGACGTTTCATAATTTAAGTTTTTATTGCTTCCTCTAAAAATGTAATTGTGGGATAGTTTTTTAGAAAATATTGTATAAAACTTTTGTTTTTCAATCGGGTAATATTGTTCCTCAATCCTTTTTATATGCCCTTTTCTTGTATTAATTAAAACAATTTAGTGAAAAAAAATATGAAAAAATTAAGTAAAATTCTCTTAGGCACTTTTTTCCTAATGATCCTATTTTCGACAGTCACATCGTTTAATGTTGTAGCGATTGCTGATCCCGATCAGGTTGTTGAGGTTCCTACAGATTCACATCAAGCACAGGTACAAGCTAACATCGCAACGATGTTTCGGTTTAGGCAGAGAACTCAATTAAGGGTAATGGCTAACGTTAATCTAGATTTAGACCTTGAATGTGAGGCTTTAAGAATCGGCGTTAAAGACTTTGTAGTAGAAATTGAAGGAAGTGGCGATCTTCAAATGAACATGACCTGTACTGAAGAACAGATACAATTGGGGCTAATGATGGGAAACACTTATCAAATAAGAAATCGCAACAGATACCAATATCAAGAAGGATTTGTTATTGATATTGAATGCAACGGAACTTTAACACGGGCAAGATTAAGAATACGAGCAACTAATGAAAATAGAGCAGGTCAATTTGCTTATTACAGTGAAGCAGCTGATGAATGGGTTAGCGTACCAACGACAGTTGAAGATGGTTACCTAACTGCTGATGTATCGCATTTTTCAACCTGGACAATACTCATACCCGATTATACTATGGTAATTCTCGGATTCACCATTGGTGGCGGAGTTGCTGCTCTAATAATAATCGCTTCAGTGTTCTACATAAAAAAGAGAAAGTAGGTAGTAAAGTAATATAAATAACAATTTTTTTTTAGTTTTTAAAAAAAATATTCTAACGATCAAAAATTATAAATGATTAAATTGAAAATAAAGAACAGATCGAAATTATTTAGTATATTTATTCTATTATTAGTATTCATTAATTTCAATTTTCTAATTTCTCAAGTATTATCATTTAGAACTGAAAATATTCCAGGATTCTCTACTCAGGATGATGTTTATCCTAACGAATCTGTGAAATATAACTTTCTTAACAACATTAATTTCGATATTAGCACTGATTCTTTTATCGATCTTAACATTGAGTATGATAACAATATCGAAAATCGTCAAATCTTTTTTCAGATTAACAATAGTAACCCTATATCCCTCAATATTAGTTCAAAAACCTTAATGCAAAATTTCGGAATGCCCCAAACCCCTCAAGGACCGAGAAGAGGAGATAGTCAATATCAATATAGATATAATTGTATTATTCGAATTAAAACTAATACAACTATTGAGCATTTAACTATAAGCAGCATTAAAAGGAATGTATATGGGTTAAATCCTAATTTAGATTATTCTTTAGCGGTCTACGAA
>JAGXOB010000226.1 GCA_019894735.1 Promethearchaeota archaeon
ACCCACAAAAGAGCGTTTAGATTTATTTCAAAGGGTGGGGCTAATAGAGGATTGAGGGCGAAACCACCTTAACAAATATGCAAATTTAATAACAAGCCAATAAAGAGAAATGTAAATATCAAAATCATAAAAAGGAGTTGGTGTAAAATGGCAGTTATAAAAGAAGAAGTTATATCTATATTGAGAGAACTTCCTGACGATGCTACTTTGGTAGAAATAGAGAGAGCAATAATCGTTAAATCCTTTCCATCGACATTACAATATTCAAAAAAAGTTGAAAAACAGATACTGAAATTTGAAAAACTTAACCGAGAATTGAACAAACTTATCAAAAAAGCCGACCTGAATCCAAGATACCTTCAAGAAACGATACCTATCCAAAACTTGAGGGATTCGTTCTATGTCGAAAGAAATTTTCACATTCGTTAATTAATGAATAATTTTTTTTTAATAAACCTATAATTAGAAGTTCTAAGTTTTTCCGAAACGATATTATATATTTGCTTATTTTATAATCTTGATTTGAAAGGTGAGATAATATTGACCAATGATAAAAAGATAGAGTGGGAAAAATGTCAAAAATGTGGATTTTTGCAGCATTCTTCTCATCTTAGATGTTTAAATTGTAAGTACGATAAATTTGAAATTATTAACGCAATTGGTAACGCTAAGTTACTAACTTATACTATCTTAAAAGCTCCACCCGCAGAATTTCGCGATAAACCTCATTATGCTCTTGGTGTTTTGGAGTTCGAAAACGGAGTTAAAGTTCTTGGACAAATCGGTCTACATGGTCAATTAAAAATTGGAATGAAGATGAAACCAGTTTATAGAAAAATTTGTACTAATTTAGATGGAAAGGAAGTCTATGATTATACTTTCGAATCTATTTAGTAATATAATAAAAAGAGAGAAGAAGATGTGTTCATATTTAGTAAAAAAAATTAATTAAATTAATTATAATTATTTACCATAAAAAATTTCAATTACATATCTTATTAGAGATATTCATGAAATTAAAATTGCGATTTTCTGGTCGCGGCGGACAAGGTATCAAATTTTTAGGAAGTGTATTAGTTCGAGTTGCAACGGCTGCTAATTATTATGCAACACTCACAGTTGACTATACACCTTCCGTTAGAGGGGGACCTATTTTTTGTGATGTTATTCTAAGCTCTGCTCCTATTTCATATCCATTCTGCGATAAAGATGCTGATATTTTTATTGCCATAGATCAAAAAGGATTCAACCGCGCCTCTGAATGTATATATGAAAAAACTCTCTCTTTTATCGATGAGCATACAATTATTAACGCCGAGGAAATCATCCAGAAAGGAAAAATCCATCGTGTTCCAATTACAAGACGAGCTGATGAAAAAAAAATACCAAAGAACGCGAATATTCTTTGTTTAGGATTCCTTTCTCAATATCTTAAAGAGAGTAGAAAAATTGATTTAAAAGAAGATTATTATGACCAAGTTTTAAATAGTATGCCAAAACGGTTTAGAGAAGTCAATATTCAAAGTTATCAACTTGGTCAAGCTCTCTATCAGGAATTAATAAATAAATCTCAATAAAATGTATTTTCTTTTATTAAAACCTAATAAGATTAGACTTTTAATTTCTCAAAAAGGTAATTTCATAAAAAAAAATCGCTATTTAGTAAGTTACTTCTGCTTCGAAAAAGCAAATTTAAAAGAGAACCCTCTATTTTAAAGAATAAGAGAAAAAAATATAGTCAGATATGTATATATGTATATTAGAGGATTAAAAAATGTTAAAATCTAAACGAACACCCATTTTGCCACCTCCTTCCCCCGAGAAAAAATATGAAATAATAATAGATTCTGAACAATGCGATGGTTGCGAATTATGTTTGTCATTCTGTCCAAAAGATTTAATAGAAATAAGTGAAGATAAGTTCAATAGTCGCATGCTCCACTATGCGATCGTGGTTAAACCTGAAGAGTGTGCAGGATGCGGACAATGTGAACGGTTATGTCCTACAGTTTCATTATATATTTTGGAAAAAGATAATACGGAAGTTATAAACAATGAGTAATGCAAACATCCAAGAAAAAAGAATAATAACTACTGGAAATTATGCATGTGCAGAAGGTGCGATTACAGCAGGATGTTTATATTTTGCGGGTTATCCTATCACACCATCCTCAGAAATTGCTGCTTACATGTCAAGACGTCTTCCTCAAGTTAATGGAACATTTGTTCAAATGGAAGATGAGCTGGCTTCAATCACAAGTTGTTTTGGAGCTTCTTATGCTGGAAAGAAAGCTATGACTGCAACTTCAGGACCGGGTCTTTCACTTATGGCTGAAAGTATAGGTTTAGGAATGATGCTAGAAGTACCAGCAGTTATCGTCACGATAATGAGAGGAGGGCCTAGTACAGGACAACCGACAAATGCATCTCAATCAGATGTATATCAAACGAGATATGCTTCTCATGGAGATTATGAAATAATTGTATTAGCCCCATCTACAGTTCAAGAAATGTACGATATAACCATACATGCATTTAATTTATCTGAGAAATATCGTATACCTGTAATTGTCGCGTCAGACGGAATTTTAGGACAAATGATGGAAGTTGTTAATATGCATTCAAATATTGAATTGGTAGAGCGTAAAAAACCTCAAGTTCCACCAGAGAAATATAAACCTTTTGAAGCTTTTGATGATGATCTTGTGCCCGGAATGGCAATAGCCGGAACGAACTATTCTTTTTATGTTACAGGTTTAACTCATGATATAGAAGGTAATCCACAAATGACACCAGAAGCCGCAGAAGTTCTCATTAAACGGCTTTGTGATAAAATTAAGAGAGCAAGACCTCAAATTAATGATTGGGAGGAAAAACATTTAGATGATGCTGATATCGTTATCTTAGCCTATGGAATTAATGCAAGAGGAGTGCCAGAAGTCGTTGAGCAAGCACGCCAAAAAGGATATAAGGTGGGACTTGTCCGATTAAAAAGTCTATGGCCCTTCCCTGATGAATTAATGGAAAGAATTGGGCAAATGGGAGCTTCAAAGGTTATCGTTTGTGAAATGAACAATGGAATGATAATTAGAGAAGTCCAGAGATTTCGACACTTGTTTACTGTTTCTGGTATTACAATTCCTACTACCATTCCCTTTAGTCCTAAATTTATTTATGAGA
>JAGXOB010000227.1 GCA_019894735.1 Promethearchaeota archaeon
AGTTGATGGAGATAGTGCATCTAGCACAGAGTTATACGCAATCTTATCAGCAATATCAGGTCTACCGATAAAACAAAACATAGCAGTGACTGGCTCTGTGAATCAAAAAGGAGAAGTTCAGGCAATTGGTGGGGTTAACGAAAAAATTGAAGGATTTTTTGAGATATGCAAAATAAAGGGATTAAGTGGAAAACAAGGAGTTATGATCCCTGAAAGTAATGTTCAGAATTTAATGTTAAAAGAAGAAATAGTAGACGCTGCAAAAAATGGAAAATTCCACATCTATTCAACAAAAACGATTGATGAAGGAATAGAAGTTTTAACAGGTATTAAAGCTGGAGAAAGACAAAGAGATGGAACTTTCCTAAAAGACACTGTAAACTACCTCGTCGATAAAAATTTACGAAAAATGGCAGAAAAACTTAAAGAATTTCCTTCAGAAAGCATAAGAAAAAAAACAAGACAATGATATAGATAAACTTATCAAATAATTAAAAAAATTGATATTCTAAAGTATTAAGTAAGAAACTTGAAAAACGAATATGGTTTTCAAAAAATACTAAAAGTAAGAATATAATGTGGATTTAAGTTTCTTAGAAGAAGAAACGTTTCTTTTTAGCAGCCTGTTTTTTAGATTTGTTTACTGTTTTTTGTTTTTCAACAGGATGATTGACTATTGCGGTTATAGTAACGCCATCATTTTCTTCAGATTCTGCTTCTGTGATAGAAGGAACTTTCTTTTTTGATGTAGGAGCTTGTTTTTTCTTTTTTATCTTCTTTGGAGGTTTTGGTGCTTTAACAGTTTCTGACTGCAATTTAGACGCTAAATCATTTTTCTGTTTTTCTAAGGTAGAAACCTTTTTCTGCAATTGTTTTTTCTGGGTATCTAATTCTTCAATGATTACTCTTTCTTCGAGAATTAACACGTTATCTTCGAGTTTCTTTTGTTTCTTTTTCAAAGATCGGGTTGCTTCTTCGAGTTGAGCTCTTTGATTGCGTAATTCTTCAAGTTCTGAGCGAGCCATTCTTCATCAAAACTAACAATACAGTATTAAAAGAATAAGCTTATGAAGTAAAAATCTGAATTCAGAATCTAATTAATAAAGTTCAAATTGAAGGATTCTTTACTGAAAGTTATTAAGAGCAATATGATTGCTATCAAGAATAACAAGGAGTAAGAGATTTGAGTTATAAAGACCGAATGCATCCACAAGTGAGCAAAGCAGAAATTGAAGTTTTTAAAGCATTAAGTGTTAATGGTTTAACTGGTGGAATGGTTACACAAAAACCAATTGTATTAAAATCAACTATTCCTGATTTTTGTTGGTTAAATAAACGTAAAGCTGTTTATCTGGACGGAAAACAAGTGCATTCCAATGATAAACAAAGAGAACGTGATGAAGAAGTAATTGAATTAATGGAAGCTAAAGGATGGAAAGTAATGAGAATTGAATATGAAGCTCCTCTTTCCAAAAAGGATTTAAAAGAGACCGTGGAGAAAATCAAAAAATTTGTCAACTCAACCGATGAATAATTCCAGATATTGGCTAATAATCAACAAAGAAACAAAAATTTATTTTTGTTTCAAAAAATAATATTTAGAAGAACGCAAGAAGTAGAAAATAATATAACCTAATTTAGGTACAAGTCAATTAGGTTTTATTTTGGGTGATCTGATTAAAAATTGAGAGAGTATTAATGTAACTATTTTGTTTTACTATCGGCATTTAGAAGTTCTATATTATTAAGTGTCCCTGTCTTTCCTAAGGTAAGCTGTCTTTCGCCTCTAAAAACAGATACACGCGCATTTTCAATTTGAACTTTGTCTTCTGGAGCCACAGTTTCTATTTGTTCATTCCACAAACAAAGTTTGATTTCTCCAGTTTCATCTGATAAAAGGGCTTTTGCGAAACTAGCATGATTACCGTATCTAGTTACAACATATTTAGGTTTAGTAACCTCTAAAACTTTGGCTTTTAAATTAATATGAGTCATACCTGCCCTCAAATCTCTAATTAGATGAGGAGAATTTGATCTTGCTCTTTTTGCCATTCGTCTCCTAACTACTTCAGTTTCCATATATGATTGAATAGGATTACCATTGAGTTTTAAGAAACCATCAGACACTGGAAATTGGGCTACGACTTCAGAGTCAGCTGTAATCAAAAAAATAATTTTTCCTTTTGCTTTTCCTCGACAATTAACTAAGAGAGTACCGCATTTAGCGTCACCTTTTTCGCTACTTGTTAATAATGCTTGAAAAAAATCGTCTGGATTGACTTCGTATTTTACACAAAGAAAAGCTAGATATTCGCCTTCTGTTTTTTTTTGCCGCAATTCTTTTCACTTTCCAAGTTAAACACAGATAAACGTGTCAATAGTTTGTAATCAGAACAATCCAGAGTAAAAAGTACACTGATATGTACATGTTGGTTTTTTCTCTAAAGAATCCCGACTGTTGCAATAGTATGCGTTAAATCATATATTAGTATGACTGGAAATAACATGATTTTTATAGAAATTATTATTATGCCACAGCTTTTAACCAATTAATATCGTGTAAAAAATCGAACTCCTATGTAAAGTTACAATATTTTTTCTTTTTGTATTTCTAATGTATAATTTGAGTAAAAAAAATAATTTTTTAATCTGGACTTCTCATAATAAAAAAGTTAAAAATTTAATAACTAATTCAGAACGTTTTAAGGATTATACTTCTTAATCGATTATGTTTTTCTAGAAAACGAATTATCTTCATAGAGACTGATACAATCGACTCATCGAACAATCGAGTAAATACTAGTGAAAAAACAAACACAAAAATACCCAAAAAAAATGCTTGAATGAAATTAATTGTACCGAGATAAAGAATAGCAGAAAAAGTAATCAAGGCACTTATTAAACCCATAAAAATCGATCGAAGCACAAAATATAGTCTTTGTGTTCTAACAGATGTGTTGAGAATTCTTAAGACTGAGTTTTTTCTTTTATCACATTCCAAGTCTAATTCTTTCTTAGAAACTTGACCTAACCCTTTGTCTACTTTAAGTGACTCACATACCTCATTCATTAGTATTCTGTCAAGTTCATCTTGCATGGCTTGAATCAAAGCATCGTCAAGATCTAAATCAGCATGTGTCAATATTCACTACTCTCTATCCAATAACAATCAAAATAT
>JAGXOB010000228.1 GCA_019894735.1 Promethearchaeota archaeon
TTTTTAAAGAGGATATCATTTTATGATCGATCTAATCTTAGCTATTTTCATTCTCATAGGGGGAATTATTCTTGTAATCTTTTCAAGTAAATATGCTGTTAAGCATTCAGCATTACTCGCCACAGCTTTAGGAGTATCACCGTTGATAATCGGAGTAACCTTAGTAGCAATAGGCACAGATATTTCTGAAATATTTAATTCGATTATCTCTTGTTCTTTAGGTCATGGAGATATTGACGTAGGGGATTCAGTAGGCTCAGATCTTACCCAACTCACGTTGATCTTCGGACTCTTGCCAATAGTTTGCGGCGTATTTCATATTAATAGAAGAGATATAATAATTCTAGGTTCTTGTGAAGTCTTATCTCTTATGATGATATTTTCAGTTGTAGAGAAAGGATATATCACTCGCCTAGATGCAATTTTTATGGTTTTCAGTCTATTTATATATTTTTGGTTGATTTACAACTCTAATAAAGACAGCATAAAACATAGAATAGAGCATCTAGAAATAAACCAACCAACTAAGAAAAAAAAATTCCATCTGTTAATTGCAGCAATTGGTTTTGGTGGCGTGACTATTAGCGCATATGTTATCGTACAATCGGTAATTTACATATCACAAGCTATAAAAATTCACGAATATATTATTAGTTTCTTCGTTCTAGCTATCGGTACATCCCTTCCAGAGCTCGTAGTTGATATTCACGCTCTCCGAGCTGGCCACCATGGTATAGCAATTGGGGATATAGTTGGCTCTTGTATTGTTGATTCTACGCTATCTATTGGTATCGGTCAAGTCTTCTTCCCCCAAGCTGTTACAGCAGAATTAGCGGTTCCAACAGTGTTATATACGCTTATCGTTAGCATAATTGTTATCGTTACCATAGCAATAAGAAAGAAAATGGACAAAAAAGCAGGAATTTTCTTTATTTTCCTCTATTTAATTGCTTACATTATGCTTTTTACTATGATACTATGATTTATAGCATTCTTGAGAAAAAAAATCCTATTCTGGTAAGTAAAACTTACATACTGTGCATTGTTTTGCCTTTAATCGTCTTTCTGGTCCGAGAATGATATATTTACTTTTCATAGATCCTCCACATTTTGGACAATTTTTCACAAAGTTTTCTTTTATTGAATTTAAGACGTATTGAATATTTTTTTCTAATTTCAGTAAATTATTTGCATTCTCAATTATTTTTTTCGCAGATATTATGCCAATTCCTTTAATCCAAGCTAAATCTTCTGGTTTAGCCTCTGCGATCTCTTCAATAGTTTTAACTCCCGCTTTGTTCAAGTTGATGGTAGCTATAGGGCCAATACCACTAACCCGTTCGAGCTCGTTCGACATAAGAAACACTTGTTACGATAAATTCTGCTTGAGATTGGCAAATATTATTTCTTGAATGGATTAAAATGAATTTTAATCTTCAATTATTTTAAAATAGTGATATTATAATAATTAATGGTAATTCTAACAGATAAAATTTTATAATCATAAAAAAAAAGAAAAATTTTTTTAAAAATTATTTCGCTATTTGACGCCCAACTCCGTAATACATTAAGAAACCGCCTATTATAGTCAAAACTATGCCTATCCCCGCTAAGATTAATCTAAAAGTTGCATTGGCTAATGTGTTAGAAATGAAGATTAAATACATAAATGTCATAAAGGCTATGAATCCAAAAATGAAGAATCTCCACCTCTTCTTTAGAATTTCATCCTCGAACTTCTGATAAATCTTAATTGAGAAGTAAAGCGCGGGTATTGTAGCAAAACAAGTTAATATTACTACAACATATAGAAAGATTGGAATGCTCCAAACTGGGCTCCAATTGGGGGGCCCAATAGTTACACCGAATCCTGGAATTAGTAGAAAAATTCCCATGCAAAGTACAACTATACCATAGACAATAAGAATTGCCAATTGTTTGCTCGTGGATATTATTTTTTCAGATTTTAAGAGAATCAGATCAAAAACTACAACAAATATCGGTGCATAGATCGCTCCAACATTAGTAAAGTAGTTAAGTAGTAGTACAACAGATACATCGGTTAAGGGCGCATATATAAAATTTATAAGAGTCCCAATAGCAGGGGCAATATAAAGCCCTGCGAAAATTGCATTTAATCGTTTTCTATCTCTCAGCAAGATTTTGATTGCCAGATAAAGAAAAATAACTAAAATGAGACCTTGGGCTACATAAACGGTTAAAATTCGTCCAGTTGTTAGTTGAAAATAAACCATAGTTTAATCACATTTATTTTATTGAATGTTTTCTGTTCATTCAAAAATTATTTTTTTTAATCGATTTTTTTTATTGTTAATATTATTAATTGTAGTTTTCTTATTTAATTGTAATTTAAACTTATACGATTGTAGATAAAAATATTTTAAATTGTTAATTTTTTAAAGGAAAAATCGTTGCCTAATTGGAAAAATAAAAGGTTAGATTGATTTATTTTTTATTGTTCTTTCCATTCTAGTCCACATCGCCCACAACGATATTTTTTTCCATACACACGTGGATAATCACTAATAATTCGGTTTTTATCCGTAGACTCGTGAAGCATATTTTTATTTTCCTCTGCGCATGATGGACAACGACGACGACCTTCTGGTTTCTCAATCGTAAGTATCTTATCTTCTCCCATAATATATCATCTCTAAACAGTAGGGATTATTAATATAATCTTTGTATTTGATAATATAATAAAGTCTTTGTTAATAAAATCTTCTTAGAAAAATATACTATCTTATTTTTATGAAGATTTGGTCTAATCCTTAACTGTTTTTTAAGCTAAACTCATTGATTAGGTATTTCTCTATTTGATTTTGCTCGCTTAAACAACTCAGGGTTTAAAAATTTCAATTTTTGGTTGATATAATTTAACAAATTGTCAAATAGTTCGGGAATATCCTTCTTTTCATCTTGAACTTTAAAGCAATAAAGAAATTCAAGTTCTTTTGTCTTTTGGATTAAGTTAAATTCTGTAATATCTTTCTTATTTGGAGGTTCTTTTTGAAAAATTAAAAAAGTATCTACGCCAACTAAAACAGATATTCCGTTGAAGATATAATAATTTCGAAAATCTGAATAACTTTGAATTGTATAGTTAGAAATCGAATTACCATTGTAAAGATTCACCACGATTATTAT
>JAGXOB010000022.1:0-7516 GCA_019894735.1 Promethearchaeota archaeon
GTGTTTTAAAAATTGCTGCTGAAGCAACTATTTTCAGTTCACCTTCTTCAAGAGATTCTCCTACTAAAATCATGTCAGTTTGATAATCTATGTTAACTAAGGGTTGTATAAATTTATGAGGAAAATTACGATCGTGTGAAAAGAATCTCAAATATCTATCATCTTTATCTAACGAATAATAAAGTCCTTGTAGTAATCGTTCATCAGTAGCTTTGATAGGGCGGATTTTAATCGTGTAACCAGTTTTCATTTGATAAGTCGTTTCATATTTATCAGGGTATAAGCTTAACCTACCGTTTATAGAAAGGGGTAATTTTTGATCTGAATAAACATAATTTATTTTTTTCGCATATTCTAAAAGTTCTTCTCTAAAGTCTGGGTGGGCGACGTTTATCATTTGTAATACTCTTTCACGTATACTTTTTCCAAAAAGATAAGCGATTCCCCATTCAGTAACAACATAATGAATGTCACCCCGTGTTATAACTACTCCCGAACCGGGTTGTAGATACGGAACAATCCTCGAAACAACAGTCCCATCCTTAAGAGTTGCAGTGCTGGGAAGTACAGTTATTGGTTTTCCATCTTTAGAATGGTTTGCGCCTCTAACGAAATCTACTTGACCACCAATACCACTGTAAAATGAATGTCCGAGCGAATCTGCGTTAATCTGTCCTGTTAAATCGATTGTAATTGCAGCGTTTATAGCTACTTGCTTTTTATTTTTACTAATTATAAAGGGATCGTTACAATAGTTACTTGGATGAAATTCAACAAAGGGATTGTTGTCTACAAAATTATAAAGGCGCCGAGAGCCCATGACAAATGAACAAATAATTTTTCCCTTGTGAATAGTCTTCTTTTTACATGTAATTACGCCCTTTTCGACGAGATCAACTATTCCATCTGAAAATACTTCGCTATGTACTCCTAAATCTTTTTTCTCCTCTAACTCAACTAAGACTGCATTGGGTATTTTTCCAATCCCCATTTGTATTGTAGATTCGTCTTCAATGAGGGATGCAACATATTTTCCTATTTTAGTAACGGTCTCATCTGGAGGATCGTAAGTAAACTCGATAATATCGTGATCTGATAATATATACGCATCAATATCGTCCATGTGAATAAAGGAATCACCCAATGTGCGCGGCATCTTAGGATTAACTTCTGCAAGAACATACTCGGCAGACTCTGCTATAGGTTTAGCAATATCTACATTAATACCATAACTACAAAATCCAAATTCATCGGGAGGGCTTACTTGAATTAGAGCAGTTTTTAAATGCATTTGCCCCTTTTCAAAGAATTTTGGAATATCTGAAAGTAGCATTGGGGTGTAATCTGCGAATCCACTCTTTACTGCGTCCCGAAGATTTTCGCTAATAAAAAAAACATTATGTCGAAATAAATCTTCTTTACCACCAGCTGATTTGTAATAATCTAAATCGGATAAACTTATAAAATGTATCATTTCTACATCCGTAAGATGAGGACTCAGTTCAATAAGTTTTGAGGTGAGGTCGATTGGTTCAGAACAACCTGAATCAATAAAAATTCGATCTCCAGGTTTAATATATTTCTTGATTGCGTCTTCTGCATTTACATGTTTCTGTTGAAATTTTTTAATGTTCCTCAAATTATTCGACATTTCATCAACCCATTTTTTAATATAACAGTAATCTAATTATTATTTATCAATTTTTTTACTCGTTCAACAATCTTAGGAAGCACTTCTCCAATCTGATCAAAGAACCTCAAATCAGCTTCATCATCGTATGGAGTTTCACCTTCATTTAAAATAATTAATTTAGCACCGTTTCTCCACGCATACCCCGGCATATTTGCAGCAGGAGTCACAACCAGAGAGGAACCAATTACAAAAAAGACATCAGAGCTTTGGGATCTTCTCATAGATTCTTCAAGTTCGTCCATCGGTAAAGGATCGCCAAAATTTACAATGCTTGAGATGAGTCTCCCTTCACAATTTGGACAATTTGGTTGGGTTTTGCGAATTCTGCCGGTTCTGTATCCCGGTCCCAATTTCTTTTTGTCCCATCCTGCTTCCTCAAATGTAAGTTTTTTTCCACAAGCTAAACACTTCATGAAATACAAATTGCCATGTAATTCAGCTAACATATCAAACGGGATTCCTGATTTTGCGTGAAGTCCATCCACATTCTGAGAAATAAGGTAATCTAATTTATCCAACTTTAGTAACTCTACAATTTCATAGTGTCCTTGATTTGGGTTAACTTTATCCCATGGGGGTGATTTTGGCGGACTTAGTCCAGCGTCACGCCTCGTCCACACGCCGTCAGGACCCCTGAAGTCGGGTAATCCACTATCTGTTGATATTCCCGCACCTGTGAATACGACAAGCCGATTGGATTCGAAAATCCATTTTGCTGCTAATTCGATTTTATCTTCCAATTCCATATTAATAAGATGAATTTCTGAAAATAAAAATGTAATATATTTGGATTATAATATTGGATTTAAGATAATGAATCAATATTTGACACTTATATCTAAAACATGCACTTACTTTATAAATTAATATTCTAATTCTTATATAGGTATAAAATTTTCCCAAATCTTTATATACTTGCTGGTTGAAGTATTAATAGGATTAATTAGGTTGGATATATTATGACATATGCCCTAAATTTTAATAAAGAAGAAATTTCGAGTATACAAATTGACTATACTAAAATTATTTTTAAGCCCGAGCAGTTGCCGTTAATAAAAATTATATCAAAACTCGTTTGCGAGCAAATTACAATACCTAATTTAGCAATGAGAAGCACGGCATGGTTCGCTTTAAGTGAATGGCAAAAAAAAGAGAACAAATTGATTTCAGAAATCCCGACTATGAGTACGACAAACAAGTTAAAAGCTACCAAGGATATTTTTAATATCGGAAAGGATAGATTAAAAAGTATGCTCTCTTATCCTAAGGAGCAGAGTGAAATGTTATTGGATATTTGTTTTGAACGAGCATTTAAATATTATTTAGATCATCTCAATAGAATTTAAAGATAATAGCTCCTATTTCTTTAAGTATATAGATTTTTTGAATTCTAAAGATTTTATTAGACTTGCAACATTTTCTTCTAAATTGTAATATTCTATCATCTCATAAGGTCCTTCTATATCTTTTAAAGTTGAAAGATGATGAGAATCACACCCAATCGACACTTTAATACCACTATCCCTTAATCTATTAAAAAAAATATCATATTTGGGAGCATAAAATTGTGGATAACTTGAATTTAATTCCACTATTACATCGTATCGCCTTAAGAACTCTAATAACATATCTAAACCTCTAATCATAAAAAATGATGGATCGAAATGAGCAAGTCCTATTAGAGGAAAGCCATTGTAGTTTTTCTTCTTCCAATAATCAAGAATTTTCTTAAGAAAAGCAATCCCTTCAAAACTCTCGAGATATTCGAATAAAATGAAGTCAAACTTGTTTGGTGAGATATTGTTAATTATGAACTTCTCAGAACTACTTAAATCTATCTCTATTCCCTTGAAAAGAGTCAATTTTTTATTTTTCTTAAAAAGATATTCTTTAAATTCCGTTAACTCTTCTAAATATCTCTTAATTTTATCAAGATTATTAAGGTTAGGGATACGATCAGCTTTCCATGAATCTGTAAAATGATCTGTTATACAAATATAATCTAGATCTGTTCTTAGGGCACAATTTATAATTTGTTCAATGGAGTTTCTTCCATCTGAATATTTTGAGTGTATGTGTAAATTTACTTTTGGGGATCCTATTTTCATATGTCTGACTCTTCAAACTTTCAACTGAAATTTTATTTTAAGCTCTATTACATTCCCAATGATTTTATTTCTTTAATGCGATACCATGATAAAATTCCGAAAATGAAGAGAATTGTCCCAAAAATGAAAAGGATTGAAGTGAAAAGAGTGGTTCCTGCAAAGCTTGGTATGTTCGTAATAGATGCCCCGAAATTTACAATTACATCTTGTATCGCGATGGCTTCATTTATGAACATAAACACTATACCAAAGATAACCACTCCCGAGATAAGTTGTAGAATAGCTATTATGAGATTTATGTTGTGGATTATCTTAGATCTTCTTTTTCCTAAATCAATGATCTGGGCATTCCCGATATTAATTGCTACTTTTTCTTTATCAACAAACTTAGCATAATAATATGCTAATTCTCTCAGAGGTAATAAATCAAGAATAACTGTAACGATTGTAAACACACACAAAGCGATTAAGATTCTGTTTATTATAACTAATTCAGGGTTAACAACTGAAAAATTATTTATCGCCCATATAAAGAGTCCTATCACAATTGAGAAAAAGAATTTAATACCGGTTAGTGTTAAATTTTTAGAAGGTTTATCAGTAAATACTAATAATTGATAAGTGAAGCCTATTACTAGTATTATTAGTCCTAAAACCAAAGCTCCGATATCAAAATAAATACCCAGAATCACAGCAAAAGCTAAAAAGCATATAAAAA
This sequence comes from Promethearchaeota archaeon, assembly GCA_019894735.1. The sequence goes on from JAGXOB010000022.1 coordinate 4,520, forward strand.
TGAAAATAGGTAATACTGGAAAAAACGGTGCTTTAAACGGCCGATCTAATTCCTTTCTTTTTCGTCTTAATTTTACAGCAGCGTAATTTACGAAAGCTAGAGCAAAAAAATAGATGAAATTAGTTATCTGAACAGTCAATCCAATACCTGCGAATACCGTGAATAGAAGGATTATTACTATTGTAATTATTAACCCTAATCTTGGTAAATCGGATTTTGTTTTAGTTGCTCGAATTTTTTCGGGTATAAATTTATCTCTTGCTAAAGCTGTAATGATATTAACAGCAGAACCAAGCGCTAAATTAATAGCTATCAATGTCGAAATAATAGCAGCAAAAACCATTATATAAAAACCAAATGGTCCAATAACACTTTCAAAAACAACAGCTAATAATACGGGTGTTAAGCTTAAATCTTCTGGATTTCCTCCGATGGCTAATAAAGCAACAGAAGTAATTAATAAGTAAATAAGTACCGTTATAATTATCGCATATATAATCGTCTTAGGGATGTTCTTTGAAGGATTTTTTAACTCAGGATTTAAATAAGCTATATTCGAAGTTATCGAAGTAAACAAAATAAATAATAATAAAAAGCCTGGAATTATCCCATCAAGTTTAATAGGGCGAAGAAGTAAATCTGGATTAGTGAATGGTGAGATTATCAATCCGAAAATAATAAAGAACCCTAATAAGCCTATTAATATGAAGGTAAATAATAATAAAACTCTAATAGCAATTTTTTGTGTTCTAAAAATAATAATACTTGTTAAAAGAATAGGTAAGAGAGATATCATTGTTACTATTATATCTGAAATTGGAAGGTTTACTTTATCAAAAACTTCTTTAAACACTAAGGCAAATGTTTGTGCAGAAAAAGAACATGTAGCGATATTTGCAATCCATAAAAAAAACCCAATTATGAATGCTAAGAATCCACCAATTCCTTCTTTGCTAAAATTATAAGCTCCTCCAGCTATTGGAAGACTTGTAGAGAGTTCAGCATAATTTAAACCCGTAAAAAATATTAATATTCCCCCTAAAAGGAGACTTAATAATAAGCCAGATCCTGCAAGTTCAATACCTTCTCCTAATAATACGAATATAGAACCACCTATTCCACATCCGATACCATATATTATCCCTTGAGATAATTTTAGTGACCTTTCTTGAAGGATTTCTTTGGGTTTTATCTCATTCAAGTTTATTCTTTCTGATTTGTAATTTTCTTACTAGGTTACCTTAAGATCAAAACTCTACTACTCTACTCACTTAAGATTTTTCAAGATGGAAGAATCCACTAGCAACCGAGAAAACTCCCGCAACAATTAGGATAAGAAAAAGTAAAGATTCCATTTCGCTGAAATTTAAAATTCCAGCGAAGCCGAGAAGTACCAATATTATTATAAGTATTCCGACACCTATAAGAATGCCACCGAAAAATTTTGATAATCTATAAACTAATGAGAGGAATTCTAATCTGTGAATTCTACTCTCTTTATCTCGAATTTCTTCCTCTTGAGTATCAAGGTCTAACTTCAATTTTTGAAGAAGAGTTTTAGCGTCATTGGTGCTTTGATCGATAACTTCTTTAGATTTAACCAGTTTTTCATGCTCACCATTCATATAATCCAGTTTATCTGTAATAGAGGTTAATCGTTCTTCTCTTTCAGCATATTCAAGATTAGAGGTTTCGATATCTTTTTTGATATCTTCAAGTCTTGTTTCGTTTGCTTTGATTAAACTTTCTTGACTCGATATTTGTTCAAGAATAGATCTGTTTGCATCATTATGTTGTTGTATTCGCGATTCGACTTCTATCAATTGTTCTTGTTTTTCTGTGAGTTGAATTTTATATTTTGCAATAAGTTCTCCGTAAGTTTCTCTTTGTTTTTCCATTTCTGGAAACCCATCTTTGTAATCCTCGATATTTTTTTCAATAATTTTGATCCGAGTCTCATTTTTCTCAATTTGCTCAGTTAATAACTTTTTTTCTTCTTCTTTCGCTTCTATTTCATTGTCAGTATGCTCTAATTCAAATTTATTTTTACCGATCGAAACTTTGAGCGTTTCGTTTTCAGCTGTTAGACTTTTTATCTTTTTTTCTAAAGCTTCCGCCGTTTCTCTTTGTCTTTCAAGTAAGTTTTCTTTTTCTTGTTTTTCTTGATTTAATTTTGTAACGCTATTACGGAGTTCTTCTTGGTTTGAAACTTTTTCTTTTACACTGTCAGTTAGAACAATTAAATCTATTTGTCTCGTTTCAAAAGTATTTACTAATTGCTCATTATTTTTTAGTAATTCTTTATACTCAACCTCTAAATTTTCTTTACTCTCTTTAATTATTTCGAATCGTTCTTCTAAATTTTGCATATCCTCGGTTTTATGATTGTATCTTTCCTCAAGCACCTTAATAGTTTCTTCAATAGCAGTTAAATATTCCTCTTTATCTCCAACTTTAGCTTGAATCAATTCTAGCTTTTCTTGAGCTTCCCTGACTTCTTCACTAATGTTATCACTTTTTTTTTCTTTTTTATCTGGTTCTATAACACCATTTTTAATTGTTCCAGAAATATCTTCAATACTATTTTCAAAAGTTCTAAGTTTCTTATCTATCAAATCTCTTGAATTTTTAGCTTTTGATAAATATTCTTTATCTACTTTTTCAATATCTTTTTCTGATTTTTCTTCTGATTTTTCCGGTTCCTCTTTGATCTCATCGTCTGTCATATTATGATTTTTATTTTAGGATTTTTAAATTTGCATTTAATAAAAGGAGAATTTGGAATTTATAATTTAATATTTATTTAAATACAAAAAATATATTTTATTTTGCCCAACTATATGTTGACACAAATAAACATTCATTTTCTACATCAAACAAACTTCTTTATAAAATATACTGATTTCAAATATTTAAACTTTTGACATCATTTTATTTTTAGGGTTTTTCGTTTCTAGATCAAGCAATAAATTTATATAGGAGTATCTGTAGAAAGAG
>JAGXOB010000022.1:7609-28808 GCA_019894735.1 Promethearchaeota archaeon
AAAGAATTAGTTGGAGTCATTCCCCCAAAAGTTCTAGGATCGATTTCAATCCACACATTATTGTAGAGTTTTAGGAGTTGGTAATATAAATTAAAATCTCCGGAGATATCTAAACCACTCAAAATAGTAACAATGTCTGAATGTTCTGATAAAAATGACTTGATTTTATCGTACGTTGTGTATTCTGAGTTATTTTCTGGAAGATTAAAATTTCCTATATCTATTTTAAGGAAGTAGTTGTTATCTTTACAATAATTAATTAATTCGCTGAAATATTTGTTACTTGGTTTGGTTATATCCAATTTTATAAAGGAGGGATAAATTACTATTCCAACAACCGGAATCTGATTTTGGATCGATTCTATTTCGGGTATGGCACTTTTACTAAGATCAAAAGATAAAATTGCTTTAAACAAATCAGGTTCTTTTTTTACAACTGTTATGACATCCTCATTAGTTATTCCATATTCTCTATTTAAATCCATTGCCTGAATTAATCCATACTTAATATTTGAACAATGAAGTTCAATTTTTTCATCTTCTATATTAATTTTTCTATAGTAAAAGTATTTTTTCCCATCGTTATTTTGAAGCTTTAAAAGAGTTGCTAGAGCATTAGAAGGTTCATTACCGTTAAATATCGGCCAAATTAAGGAATCTATTTGACCATAGATAAAAGCATTTGCGTAAATTGCCCCAAATATGGAACTAAAATCCGGTTGATATAATCTTTCCAATTTAATTACCATCCTTACAATTCGAACAATAAATATAAAGTATTTTAAATAAATTATTTTAATGTAGGAAACCAAATAATAATTATTAAGTAAATTCCCCTAATTTTAGATTTTTGTATTTATGATTGATTTAAAGCTTGGAAATTATCCTATTATAATATCCCCGAACATTGGAAACCCTATCTTACTTAACATCAAGGATGATCGTACTAAAGCTCAATTTCCGGTAAAAAACTTATCTTTTAGAGCTTTAGTAATTGCTTCAAAAACTCATTCCGCTCAAAAAATTTTAGAAAACTTTCATCAAAACTTATTTATTCAACCAATATTGAAAGATAGCGGTGATTTCTCAAAAAGACGGGGAGATTTAATAGACTTACATCTTGTCGAAATCGAAAAGATTGAAGAATTAGATTTTAGAGACCAACCGGTTTTAGAGGAAGAGAATTGTATAGTATGGGATATTAATAACTGCGTTTTTCAATTTAATGATGTTTTCGGCAAAAGAGAACACCTTTATAGGGTAAAATTAGAAATACGCGAACTTTTAACGATAGAGAAATTATTAAAAGATTCTAACAGAGATTTTCTACTGTTCGACATCGTTCACGATATTCCCAACTTGAGCGAGAACAAGGTAAACTATCATAGCATCGCAATATACGATAAAGATTGGAATGATTTCAAGTTCATTCACGCTTCAGATTTTCACATCGCAAGACGTAACGATTTTATATTACACTTCTTAAGGGAAAATATAAGATCAAAGATAAATAGAATTGATTCTAAAGTTAAAAAATTATCTAAAATTGATAAATTTGTTTTAACCCGAGATTTTGAATTTAAAGAAGAATTCCAAGAGGATAGATACGAGGAACTAAGAACCGCAAAATACAATTTTAATTACAACTTGAGAAAATTAATAGAATTTGCTAACAATAGCGCATCAGAGAGAAATCTCGATTTTATGTTTATGACTGGGGATTTAATAGACTATTTAAACATAGCGAGAGGAAACTTTCAATATAAGAATAATTTTCACGTATTTTTAGATATTTTACTTGGTTTGAATAAAGGATTAGAAAAACCACCTTTTTTGGGTTCCGATGATGAGTTTGTTAATAAACGAGAGATTCTAGTTCCTATTTTTACGACGATCGGCAATCATGACTATAGAAAAGAACATTATGGTATGAGATTTGGTCAGATTCATAAGATCTTTGGAATGACTCATTCTGATGTAAAAGGATATTATGATATTAAATTCTTCAATTATTTTACTGCTCTTAGGTCTGACGATAAATATTTAAAGGATTATTTTAGATATATTAATCCTAACCTTAACTTTAATCTTAAAATAGGAGACCATTATAATTTTATATTCCTTGATACTGGGCAAGATTCTATAGCAGATATGCATGATTTGCTAAAAGGTGGACCGAGTACTAAAGGGATTAAAGAGTATCAAGTTGATTTATTGCGTGCATACATAAAATTGGCACGTAATGAAAAAGTTATTGTAGTTATGCACACACCCCCCATTTCTCCTAACCTTAATGCAAATAAAAGAAGAAAGTATAAAAAAAAATTTAATATTAAGAATAGAAAATTAGAATGGTCAGATTTCTACGAGAATAATTTAAGAAGATACGACGGAACAGGAAGGTTAGACAAGATATTAAATTTAAAATACCAAACAATAATGTATAATTGGTCTACGCTTCTGAGAATATTTACAGGCTCAGATAAGATAATTCGGAGGAAAGTAGACATCGTAATGTGTGGTCATACCCACACTTTAAAGGAATATCGATTAAAAGAAGCTAAAAAAACCGATCGAATAAATTTTGGTTTTTGGTTTTTCCCTATTTATATAGAAGTACCCTGTGAAGTTTACGCTTCGCGATATCGAGATAAATTTAAGGAAATTAAGGATCCTTTAGATTTACAAGTATGGTTCGATGTAAACAAACCATTTATATTTCAAACGCAAGCCGTGGGACCGCTTTCAGCGCATTTCAAATTTAAACCCCCAGGTTTTAGACTTTACACCATTAAAGATAATCAAATGATTAGTGCTAAAGTTTTTTCATTACATTTAAAGTGAAATAATTTGAAAGATTATTATGTCTTCTTACTCATTAATTCAATTACTTCATCATTCGATGTATTTGGCATAGGTCCAAATGATTGAACTTTTAACGCCCCAGTTGCATTTGAAAACATTCCAATTTTTTTTAAGTCCCACCCTGCTAAATAACAAACGATAAAAGCCCCATCAAATGAATCACCTGCTCCAGTTGGGTCTATCTCGTCTACTTTATATCCGGGTACCTTTATTCCATCTACAATTCCAGAAGAGAATATAGTACAACCGTTTTTTCCTTGTTTTAACACTACTAGTTTCAAACCTTGATCTAATAGTTTTTTACATGCTTTTGTTTCTCCTTTCACACCTGCTAACATTTCTGCTTCTTCTCCGCTAGGGAATAAGATTGAAGTATTTTCTAATATTGGTTTAGAGATTTTTAATATCGTTTTTAAGTCTAGCATTTCTGGTCTTAAATTTGGATCAAAAGAGATGAGGACTTTTGGATTTATTGATTTTGCAATTTCTATTGCTTTATAACATGATTCCCGGGAACTTTCACTTATAGAAAGAGAACTACCCATAATGTGAAGCGCTTTTATGTTTGAGAAATACTCTTTATCAATGTCATTTGGAGAAAGTTCTCCTGCTGCTCCAGCGGCAAAAATAAATTTTCGAGAGCCATCTGAATTATATTGATTAAAAGCAATTCCAGTAGATTTTGAATTATCGATCCTTATTTTTGAAACATCTACTCCATCAGATTTTAATTTTTTAAGAACACTCTCTCCAAATTCATCCTTTCCGACAACACCAATAAACCCTGTAGAGAAATTAAACGATTTAGACATTCGAGTAGCTGAGTCTATAAAGATAGCAGGTGCTCCGCTGGGGAATGGTCCTTTATAAGAAGCCCCAATTATTCCATGAGGAGTATCCTTTTCAGATCTCATAATTTCAACTAACAATTCTCCCAAACAAATTATATCTGGACCCAATTTTATCAACTTCTATTTATAACTTAAAAATATATTAATTTAACTGAGTGAGTAATATAATTTAATGTTTTAGAAGCTATAGTTTATTTTTTACCTTGCCCTATGTTTATAGAATCAGGTTCTCTACGAAGTAAGAATAAAGATAAAATCCCGATTAATGGCCCTAAAGCTAAAATCGTAAACCCAAAGGACCAACTTACAATGTGCATAAAGACGGGCATCAGTTGTATGGAAAAAAGGCTTATTCCAAAACCTAGAGAGGTTTGAATGGTTAAAGCAGTGCCAATGTAATCCGGATCGCTTAATTCGGTAATCATAACGGAATATTGAGGTGAATCTGGCACAACAGTGATACCCCAGATCACAGCAATTATTAGAGCTAAGATGGTATTCTTATAAAAAAAAACCAATCATTAACGAACTAATGCACCAACAATAGATTGTCCCAATTGTAAGGTTAGGATGAATAGAAAGGTTAAAAAGCGATCTTATGCTCTAATCGCCTTTTTTGTGATTTTATCCATAGTAATTATCCTATTTTTTAACTCTATTTTCGGATTTTTTCCATAAGCCAATCCTTTTCTTAAAAACTAGTTTTTCTTTATGATGAACAATACTTTTTTTAAAATCTTATACTATATTATATTCATTAATTCTATTGAAAAAATGGGGTATGAGAAATTAATAATAAGAAAAAAGTTGATTTAATAGCTGAGATATTAGATAGATACGACGATGGTGAATGCTTGTACTGTGGTGGCACTCTAAACGGCGATTTAGAAAGTGAAGATTTCGACGATGGGTATTCAGATGATTGGTGCGATAATTGTGCAAAAGAAATTGACCCTAATGATGATTGGGAAGATGTTTGCTTGATTGCAATAGATAAAGTTATTCACGATCAACCATTCAAAGCTTGAAACTTATTAAAATCTAACAGAAGACGATTGAAATGGAAGAGGAAAGAATTCGATGGATAATGACCCAATTTCGTTTTAGGATTTCCTTAATTTGATCATGTAATCTTTTAACTGTCGAAACAATTCTTTCGCGATATCTAGTACTCTTTAATGATTATGTCCCATAAATGCAAAGATCAAAATCATTATTAGTACTCCTGCAAAAATTAATACCAATTGTTTTAAAGTTTGTTTCAAACCCCACTTTTTATGCAGCTCAGGCGTTAAATCTGATAATGCTATATATAAGAAACTCGCTGCTGAAATCGCAAGAGCAAATGGTATTATAAATGATATTGACCCTAGTATAAAATAGCTAATTAAAGCTGCAGGTATTGTAGTTATACTTGATAATGCGTTGTAAATAAACGCTTTTTTTTTTGAATATCCTCCGTGCAAAAGAATTCCAAAATCTCCAGTCTCTTGAGGAATTTCGTGAGCAATTATAGCAATAGCCGCAGCTAAACCTACGGTAAAACTCGTAAGGAAACCAGCAGCAATAACAATTCCGTCTATAAAATTATGAAACGCGTCTCCAACTAAGACGATAGGTCCTGCAGCAGCGTGAACATCACAATCCTCGTCAGAACAATTTCGCCAAATAATGAATTTCTCTAAGAAGAAGAAGAATAGTATACCACCTAACACATATGGCATTACTATATGAGATTCTCCCCCCACACTTTCAATTGCTTCCGGGATTAATCCAATTAGTGCTGTAGTGAGCAAGGTTCCCGTAGCAAACGAGATTAACATTGAAACAAACGCCTTCTGAATTCTTTCTGTTAATAATACAAAACCAGTTGCTGCTAAAATAGCTCCAATACTACCTAAAATACTAAAAAAAATTATCCATTCGAGAACGGTGAATTCACCACAATTTTACTGATTAATTAGAGATATGATGATTTATAAAAATATAATATTAACGTCCTTAATTATTATTCGCAACCTATTTACATTCAATTGTCAAGAAAAATATTATTTATAAATGGCTTGATAATTATTTTTCTAATTCGGTTGGGATGAAGATTAAATCAAAAACTTGAGGTAAACCATCGACTATATTCTTTCTTGAAGCAGTAATAAATATTATTGAAAATACTGCAGCAGTTATAAATTGGAAGAAGTTGCCAGGCATTTCAACTAAAGCTATAGCAATTCCAAAACCAAGTATGAATGCTTCATATATAAAATACCCAAAAGGAATGAGAATTCCGCCAATAATTACAGCTAATATATCACGATAAGAAATTCTACCAAATCGGCCTCTAGGATTGGAAATTAATCCAATTAAAAAGCCCTCTAATCCTTTAATGATAAGCGTAGCAGGGAAATAAATTATATATGGCGAGAAAATGTCCGATATCATTGAGCCCAAACCTCCAGCAATGCCACCAATGATAGGTCCAAATAAGAGCGCTGTGAACATAACAGCTATATCACCTACATTAATATATCCTCCTGTAGCAGGAATAGGAATCTGAATCCAATATGTTGCAACAAAATTTAAAGCTGTAAAAATAGCTATAATTGAGATCGATAATGCATTATTAGGTAAAAGATAACCTAAAAAATTCCGATTTTCTAATTCTCTTTTACTCTCCATTATCTAAATCACTTACTTAAATAATCATTATCTAATTTAAAAGTTATCTCTTGATTAGTTATGTTATTTTTTAGACCTTGATTATGGAAAATATATATATTATACAATTTTTATTATTTCTTCGAAATTTTCTTAATTTCATTCTCTAATAGCAATAATTAGTATAAAATTACTCGAAGAGGTATTTGTTTAACATGGCTTTCTCTAACGATAAAATAGAAGCTCAAAAAACTACAATATTTAAAAGAGGGGCTTTAGAGACTAGTAGTTTTTTTTTATAGGCTAGGGTTAGGTTTATCTTTAGTCAAAAGATTAGTTGAGAGCTACGATGGGAAGATTTGGGTTGAAGATCGTGTCGAGGGGGATTATACAAAAGGCAGCAAATTCATTTTATTGATAAAAGAATTTATAAGTTCTTAGTAAAAATAAATAAATCTTATTATTTGCTAAAGATAATCTATTAATATGTTTATATGTGTAAATAACTTAATTCAAACTGAAGAAATTGTCGAAGACATTCTATTGCTTCCAGAACCACTGCATTTTAAATTATTAACTTCTAATTTGTTAAAAATCAGTGAGAAAGCTTCAATTCTAACAAATTTACCTAAAGAAGATTTATTTATTATTGATCAATTCCAAGAACAATTAAAAGAATTTGGATTTAATAAAGAGCTAACTGTTAACCAGGATCCTGAATATATTAAAGAATTTGATGAAAATTTGATTTTAGAATTATGCGAAAATTATTTCCCTAAATTAGAAATTAAAAAATTAATGCAAAGTAAATGCGCATTTAAACAGGGATATATGATAGTTACAAATGAGTCCAGATTATATATCCGAGCGGATTCTTTGCAAGGTTTATTTTATGGCATCCAGACATTAATTCAACTATTGAATTCCAATTCAAGTAAGGAATTATTACCTAAAATAGTAATACTAGATTTTCCCCGTTTAGAAATTAGGGGTGTATCGGATGATATTTCAAGAGGTCAATCTGCAACGATTGAGAACCTCAAGAAATTTGTTAAAATTCTAAGTCATTTTAAAATTAATCATTATTATTTGGTCTATATGCAGGATATGTTCAAGTTTGAAAATCATCCTGAAATAGGTAGAGGAAGAGGTGCTTATTCAAAAAAGGAAATAAGAGATTTATTTAGATTTGCAAAGGATCACTTTGTAGAATTAATACCAATATTTCAAACTATCGGTCATTGGGAGAATATCTTACACAACGAAATATATTGGCAATACGGAGAATTTCCGGGATCAAATAGCTTAAATATTGCCAATGAAGAAATCTATCCTCTATTAGACTATATGATAAAGGAATTAAGTGAAGTCTTTAAATCAGAATATTTCCATATAGCAGCAGACGAAAGTTGGGACGTAGGAAAAGTTGGTTCGAAGGATTACATCGAAAAACTAGGAATCGGTAACGCATATCTTAAGCATTACAAAAAAGTCTATGAGATCGTTAAAAAACATGGATATAAAAAGATCGTGATATATCATGATATTCTTTGTAAATACGAGGAAGTCCTTGAGGAGTTACCTAAAGATATGATTGTAATGTATTGGAAGTATAATACAAAAGAGAAACACTCAATTTTAGAAAGAATAAAAGAATTTAAGTTACCTTTCATTGTTAGCCCGTCTATTATGGATTATAACCGAGTATTCCCATCACTCGTGCGGTCTGAAAAAAATATGACAAATCTAATCAAAAACGGTTTTGAAAATGGAGCAATGGGAGAAATAACTTCTAGTTGGGGAGATTATTACAATAAAGAAATTAGAGAAAATAGATTGTATGGATTCATTTACTCTTCTCAAATAGGTTGGAATCCACTGAAGAAAGTTAACATCATAAATTATTGGAAAAGTCTACTAACTCACTTTTTTGGTATTTATGATGATAGATTGTTTAAAATAATTAAAATCCTGATGTCTATAGAAGTTGAAAAACGTTTACATACAAGACCTACTTTTTACTATAAACACTTTTTTGGTCATCCCTACAATAAAAATAGTTCTAGGTATAAAAAAAATCTAAAAACTACTAAATTTGAGTCAGTAATCAAAGATATGGATGAAATTATTACAATATGTCAGGATTTAGAAACAAAGGTATTAAGAAATAAAGAGAATCTTCTAAATTTTGCTTTCATTGCTAAACACATTAAATTTTATTGTAAAAAGCGAATAAATTCTAAGAAACTGGTTGATTTTTCGCCCAAAATGGCGAAAAAGAACTACAAATTGCAAGCAATTAAAGAAATTGAGTCATTAATGAAAGATTTGACTTCTCTCCTAAAAGAATACGAATTTCTATGGACGAATGTAGCAAAAAAAGAAGGTTTTGACTTAATAAAAACGAAATATCTGTGGTTATTAGAATTTTATACGAATAAGATTGAAGAAATAAAAAATGATAACGATTGGCAAGATCCAAATATACCTAGCGAAACAATATATCTTGATGCAAAAAACAAGCATCAAATTAGTACTACTTATTATAAAAAAATTATTAATATCAGTGAAGAAATCGAAACTGCATATTTACAAGTAATAGGAGGGATTTTTGCAAAGGTAAGCGTTAATAATAATCACATTGGTCATGTAATTACCCGTCATTCGTTAAACTATGTCATTTTAGAAAATAATATAAAAATTTTTGACATTAAAAAGCATCTAAAAATGGGGGAGAATATATTTACTATTGAAAATACCGATTACAGTGGTGGTGTTGGGATGATAAATATATATGGTGAAATAACGCTGAAATCAAGAGAAAAAATTCAAATAAAATCAGATAAAACATGGTTAGCCGTAAGAAATCGTGAAGAACAATGGAAAAAAGTTAGAAGTTTCGGTTCCCCTCCGAAGATGATTGGAGGATTGTGTTATCCTGATTTCGAAAACAATAGACACTCATTAGAGAGCGATATGATGACTACTTTTAACGCGCTAATTGGCCGTTTTCCAAAAAAACTGTATTGGTTCTTGAAGTTGATCATGAAGTTATTTAACCGTTACAACATTATAGAATAAATTCCTCAAAAGAATTAAATACAGACTTAAAAAATTAAATAAAAGATTAAAAAATTATTTATATTTCTTTAAAAATTCAGGTTTAGTTTTTGTTACTCTTTTTGTTATTTTTGCTTGAATTTCTAACACGATTTTAGAATTTCCTTCAGAGGGAATTGATAAACTGAACTTGTAATTCGGTTCTTCAATTTCAGAGGGTTCTGGTTCAGATTTAATAAAGGATACATCTTTGGTTTGTTCCTTGTTGAACTGCTAATTTCATTTCTCTTTCAACAATTCCGCCTCCACCATTAAAAATTACTAAGCTTTTTACATTTTAGATTCAAATTCATTTTTTTAGTATTATCAAATAAGTAAATTTAGTTATAAAAATTTTTATTAAATTCAAATTCTACATTGAATTAACGAAAAATCAAGAGCAAATGTTCGAAAGAAATAAAAAAAATGAAGAAATTGAATTAATTAAGATGGTTTAGAAATTTGAATAAATCATAAATTTATTCGCTGAACCTAGACTATATATCTCAAACTTTGTTCCCTTCTTAGTTTCACAGAACATTTGGATCATCGGAAATAAATAGATTTGCGTGGTAATCTGAGCTTCTTTATCTTTTGAGTAGATTTTATGGTCGCTACTTGCAGCACTTATCGTTTTTTTTATGTTTTTATTCCAATACCCTAAGGAAGGTTCAGCTTTTGCCTCCAAATCTTTAAATTCGCTGAATCTTATACCTTCAACCTCCTCGATCATTTGGTGAAGGTCTCGCTCGATTTCTTTTTCATACTTCGTTTGTGCGCTACTGTGAAGCACGGGTATTCCAGTAACAACAGTTTTAAAGGGGACCGGGAGAATTTGGTATTTGTACATGTTTTTGTGGCCTCCACAATCCCGACATTGCTCTTTACTGGTACCAGTTCCATAACAAACGCCACAAGGATAAGAAAATGGTTTATCCTCTTTCTTTTGATCTTCTCCTGATAAGATAATCACTTTTTCTTCGATCTTTCCAGTCCCTTTGCAGGTTTTGCATTTTTCTTCTATATATCCTTTACCACTGCAATTTTTACAGGGTATTGTTTTTAGGGTCTCATATGTAGGTACTATCTCATTACCCTTCCAATTGTCTTTAGTTACTTTAGAACTCCCCTTAAATGAATAGAATGTTTCTCTTGGAATTTTAGGTGCCAGTACTGTTTTTTCTTCTGTTCCTTTTGAGACTTCACCCACAGTCTTTTTTATCGCGAAATAAATTGCAGCTTCTTTTTGAGTATCTTTAACATATTCTGCAGCGCTTACTGCATCTAGCGAAAAAATCGCTCCTTTAGTTCCGAATTGCTTTTCCATCTTTTTTTTGTCCTTTCTTACAGAACTTTGTTTCCACTTCTCGAAAATCTCGTCTAAATTTGGTGTTTTAATTCTTACATCTGGCAAATAATAATCACTCTAAATAAATTTGTAATTGTTTTTAATTTAATACAACTAAAATTATAAAAATATAAAATATATCTATTTTATATAAATTATATCAAAATAAAAACAATGCAGATTTAAAATGTCGGAAGAAGAACGTCAAGCAGTGGAGTATTTTAAACAATGGATGGACCCCAATGGTGGTGGTCTTGCCCAATGGATTGAACATTTTTTAAATCAGGGTGATGAAGTGAAGTTAAGACAAATTAAAGACGTTTACGATAAAATTAAAGCTGTTTTTGGGTTTTAGGTTCTGATTTTTTTATTTCAGTAATAAATGTAAGTTTTTTATAAGCTTAGTGATTTTTCTTTTGATTACCATTTCTAGAGATTATTTTATAGTTTTTGATAAAAATTGGGAAAACAAAAAAGATTTATCATTCAATGTAAACTTCTTTTATTTGAAATCTTTCAAGAGTAAAAATCAAACTTATTCTTACATAAAAAAACCGTTTTTCAGAGGTATTGTACTCTTTGGATTAGACTTCAAAGATAAAATCCGTCCCGTTAATTTTTCCAAACTTGAAAATGACGGAAATTTAGAACCAATTAATCCTCGACTTCTGAAAAGATTTCTTATTGATAAAAAAAATAAATTCATCGCTTTCTCTAGTCAAACTAAACCTGAGGATTTCACACCTATTAAAGAAATGCTCAAAAATCTTCAATATGATGAAAATAATATCATATCTATGACTTTTTGCAAATCTTGCTTAGAAAATAAAGATTTTACGATTCTAAATGAAAAATCCAAGATTAAATCTTTAAGAAATCAATTTATTTGCTCCGAATGTGCATTGGATGTTGTTATAAAACAAGCTCAAGTCGCAGGACTTATATCTTCTGGGAAAGTTAGCCCGAAACTTAAAAATTTTTTTAATCACTTAATTTTAAAATTTCGGGACTTAAATAGAATTCTAAACTCTTTTAAAGTTGATTTTAATCCAGTAAAAAATAAAGAGATGACACTCTATGACATTGAAAGAAATCCACCAATAAGTAAGAAATATCTTAATTACACCATTGATAACTTGGAAATCCACATTGATTTTAAAAAGCTATTGAAAACATTTAACATTTTTACACTATTGCCGATACAGGCAATCTCAATAGAAGCAGGATTATTAAATGAGAAAACAAATCAATTAGTTATGGCTCCAACATCTGCAGGTAAAACTTTAATAGGCGAATTGGCGGGAATTTCAAGAATTCTAAAAGATAATCGCAAATTGCTTTATCTAGTACCAATCAGAGCACTGGCAAGTTTAAGAACGGAAGAATTTAAAAAAAAATATAAAACATTGAATTTGAAAATAGTAAAAAGAATAGGAGAATCTATATTAGAAAAGAAAGAAACTGAAGATTTAGAAGAATTGGAAAAGGGTGACATAATTATAGCTACTTATGAGGCTATTGACTACATTTTAAGAAGTGGTAATAAAAGTAATTTAGGATCCATTGGGACAATAATCATTGATGAAATTCAAACTTTGAGCGATCAAGAACGGGGATTTATTTTGGATGGTTTAATAGCACGTCTAAAATCGGTATTTATTGATGTTCAATATTTATATTTGAGCGCTACAATAGGAGAGCCAGAAGCTTTGGCTAAAAATTTGAATTGTATTTTGATTAATTACAACAATAGACCCGTTCCAATCGAACGCCATTTATTGCTATGTCTAAACGAAGCAATAAAATTGAAAAATATAACTAAATTAGTGCGAACTGCTTACTTAACAACTTCAACTTATGGATTTAAAGGTCAATCTATAATATTTACAAATTCAAGAAAAAAGTGCGAATCCCTGACGAATTATTTACAAAATAAAGGACTTAAAGTAAGATCTTACCATTCTGGGTTAACTAACGAAGAGAGGATTGTAATTGAAAGGCAATTTCAGAATCAAACTATTTCGGCGGTTGTAGCAACAGCAGCATTAGCAGCAGGTGTTGATTTACCCGCAAAACAAGTGATTTTTGAATCATTAGCAATGGGTATAAGCTTATTGACGGTTGCTGAATTTGAGCAAATGTTGGGAAGAGCTGGAAGGTTAAAAAAACACGACATTGGATTAGCATATCTTCTTATTGAACCCGGAAAGGTATATTCCCATACGACAAAAGTTACCGAAGAAAATATTGCCATAAACTTACTAAATGGAAAAATTAAAGATTATGAATTACATCCTGATGAGGGTAAATCCCTAACAGAACTACTCGCTTTTATCTCAATGTTTAATGAAGGTATTGTAAGTGAAAAGATATATAAATTTAATGAATACTTAATTAATTCCAACTACGAACTAGAAGAATTCTTAAAAAAACTAATAAATTATCGACTTGTTTTTTTAGATCATGATAAAAAATATAAATCGTCATATTTAGGTCAATCTATTGCTAAATCTTTTCTAACTGTCGAAAAAAGCTTGGAAATTGTTGAGATTCTAAAAAAAAGAAAGGTAAAGATTAACGATATTGTTCTGGAATTAAAAGCACTAAAAAATGTATATTTAACAAAGAAGGTTGTTGCAGACTTGTCAAAGCATAGAGCAGCTAAATATTCTTCAAATAATTTCTTTTCAGCGAGCGTTCTTTCGCTGATGGATGCAAACTATGTTAAAAAAAGAAAATCCTTTTCAGACGAATTTATTGAATATGTTATAAAATGGACAGGTGAAATTTTCAATTGCGATTGTAAGGATAAACCTTATTGTGAATGCGGAAGAATTAATTTAGAAAGAATAATCTTAAATTTACGGATTGAAAATAAGTTTTCAATTAGAGAGATTAGTGAATATCTAGAAGATGAGCTAAAAATCTTAATTTATAAGGGAGACATCACGGATTACTTAGAAAACTTAATCTATTCTTTCGAAAGTATACTAAATATCTCAAAAGGAATCTCTAATTTAGATTCCGATTATGAGAAGGAACTATTAGAGATTCCCAATATTATCGATAATATTAGAAATTGATCTTTGTGCTTTTTAAAAAAAAATTAATGATAAAAATTTAATAAATGAAAAATTATTCGATAATTAATTAGTTGATAAAATCTCGGTAAATATTTAAGAAATAACAACACATCTCTGTAATTATATGATTTACTCCATTTTTCTTTATCAAAGTCACACAGGTTTATTGATATACGACAAGAGTTTCCAAGAGATAAGTACTGGAAAGATGGAAATGTTTAGTTCTTTTTTCTCTGCCATAAAAACTTTTGTTTCCGAACTTGTATTAGGAGATTCGTTAGATCGCTCAAAAGAATTAACTAACATAGAATTAAAGGATTATACCGTTTTAATTACTTCGCTCCCTAAGATTCAAGTTGATATGGTCATTATTGCTGATAAAGAAGATACAAAATCCATAAATAAAGTTATTCCAAAATTAATAAAATTATTAAATAAATACGAGCAATTGTTTCTTTCATGGGACGGAAATAGAGATGAATTAAATTTACTAGAGCACCCACTTACTGAATTAGTTGTATCTAATGTAAAAGTTGTGAGAAAATCTCTGCTAGAGCACCCCGATCAAATGTTAAAATCAATTTGGGCACATAAAAAGCAACTATCAAGAGAGAATGTCGAAAACTTAATTCAAGAAAGAGATCTCTTGATTTATAAAATTGAGAATACTGCTAATCTAACCAGAAAAATTGCTATGTCTGAAACGGTAGTAGAATTATCAGAGAAATTAAAAGACGAGATAACATTTCTAAAATATCAAGATGAATTAAATAAGTTAAAAAACGAAATTAAGGATGTTAAATTCAAATTGATCTATTATTTGGAAAGAGCAAGAGAGGCTTTAGACGAAGCTATTAATAATTTAGGTAATAAACCAATTCATTTAGGGGATTATAAAAATACATATCTTAATTTGTATTCCTTTAGTACAAAACTAAAATTAATAAAAGAGAATGGTTGGGAAATATACCGGGATTTAGCAAATAATCTCATTGAAAAAGATGAATTATCTGATCACGATCTTTCTGAACTTATCCAAAGATTATTAAAAATGAGTTCCAATATAGAAGATTATTTGAATTAGTTATGTAGCGTTTTTAATTTTTACAGACTTATTTTGTATGTAATTCTATTATATCATTTTCTTTTAACTCGTAATCCAAACCAACTTTTTTCTTTTCTTGTTTATCGTCTTTCCGAATAACTGTAGCGTGATCGAATGATTCATAAAAACTTCGATGTATTTTTATAGCTACATCTCGGATTGTTGGTTGATTAAGACTACAATCTAGTATTAACGGTTTTTCAGCAACAACTCCCTTATGCATGGTATATACCTTTATTCTTCCTAAAAACTTCAAAACAATTTTGCCAAAATCTTTAGGAATCTCCTTTTTTATTGTACTCGTTCCAATTACTAATAGGAATTTTTCTGAATAATAATTCTTCAGGTCTAAAAAAGAGTTTTTTGTAAGAGACAAGTCTCCTTTAGTCCCTAAGATAATAGCTTTTTTATATGCCATGGAAGGATTTAGTGTATCAACTACTTGATCAAGATCTACCTTCCCAAAAACTTTAACAATACCATTCCGTATGCCTCCAGCATGAGTTATTTCCCGAATTTTCTCAGTTAATTCTTCAATATTGTTATTTTCTTTAGCTTCACTTGTTAAATAAAAAACTTGAATCTTATTGGAACCTGTCTTTTCAATTGTAATTGGAGGAGCTGAGACATTTAACCGTACATGGGACTCATGTAATTCCTTTAAAAGCAAATCCATTTGTTCTTTATAATTACGCGATAAATCAACGCAAAGGCATATTAGATCGCATGCTCTTAATTGAGATATTATTTCTTTACCATTTCCTATTCCACTTGCAGCCCCTTCCATAATTGAGGGCATATCAACAATTTGATAACGAACTTTATTATATTCATAAATACCAATTTCAGGAAGAGGAGTAAATTTTCCAATCTTTTCTTTCGCTGCTCCTGTTAATAAATTCAGAAGTGAAGTTTTTCCAACGCCGGGAGAATGATAGTCACTTATAAGGATTAGTTGGATCCCTTCCTTTTTTATTGAAAAGGGACTAACTTGCTTACCCATAGATTTAATGCGATTTTTCTGTGCTTCTTGTTCCCTTCTAAGTTTTGCAAGGCGTGATTTGTTTAGGGCAACTACTTTTTCAGTAGCTTTGTGTTTAGGAACTAAGGATAGATACTCTTCTAGACGCATAATCTTTTCATCAACAGTAGTGGCGTCCAAATATTTTTGATATGCTGCTTGCGCTTCTGGTCCTATATTTGAACTCACTAAAAAAGACCTCTCTTAAAATTTGTCTAAAAAATAGATCGAAACCTATCCTCTGTTTTTAGTTTTAAATCTCCAATAATTTCATCAATTCTACCTTCAAACGTCTTGAAAAATTTTTCTTTTTTCGAAAAAATATCGTTAAGAGAGTATCTATTTAGAAAATGTGAATTAACTTCCTCTAATTGCTTTTTAACTATCCCTGATTCCGTTTTTTTTTCAGTTATAGCAAAAGAAATCAATGGTTGCTTATTCGATTCATCGTTTGGTAAAGAAATTAAATCACAATAGCAAACGAGTTTAAAAGAGGCTAAGGATATAACATTTATATCATCTCCAAATACTTCTGAAGTGAAACTTTCGAGAGCAGAGAGAAATCCCGCTCTTAATTCGGGATCTAATCCTACTCCAGTATCGGAATCATAATATTTTATATTTAAAAGATTCCGTATACCTAAATTTATACCGAGTTCCAAGATAGCCATTTTTAAAGGTGGGTCATAATTTAATCCTAACCTTATTAGGTTGTAAGTATATTTAATAATTTCACTTTAGGTTTTTTGTTCATACTAAAATAATTAATTTGATATTTCAAGATAATTGCATCTTAAAATGGTTTTTATAGGTAAAGAACGTGTTTTGGAGTAAAAAACTTACAGTCATTGGACCAACACCCCCCGGATTTGGAGTAATCCAGGAGCACTTGTCAAAAACGCCTTGATAATCAACGTCTCCACATGTTTTTCCATTTTCTTTGCTGATACCCACATCGATAATTACCACGCCTTCCTTTATTTTTTCTTTAGTTATAAAGTTTGGTTGACCGACAGCGGTTACTAAAATGTCTGCATTCTTAATAAAATCATTTAAATTTACCGTTGATGTGTGACAAATTGATACTGTTGCGTTTCTTTTTAAAAGCATGAAAAATAATGGTTTTCCAACTAAATTTGAACGGTTAATAATAACAGCATGTTTTCCTTTGATTTCTATATTATAATACTCTAGAAGCGCTATAATCCCTTTCGGAGTACAGGGCACGAGATCTTCTACGTAGTCAAATAATTTACCCCTATTAATTGGATGAAGTCCATCTACATCCTTTAGAGGATTGATTATTTCATTAAAATCTTTCGTGAAAGGTTTTAATTTTTTTGGTAGAGGTTGCTGTAAAATTATCCCATGAACAGTGTTATCTGCGTTTAACTTTTCAATTTCAATTATTAACGCTTCTTTTGTGATATCTTGCTTCAAATTTACTAAAATTGAATCTATTCCAATTTCAGCGCACTTTCTTCTTTTTATGTTTAAATATAATTCTGAGGCAGGATCGTTACCTACTAAAATACCCACTAATTTCGGTTTTACTCCAGTTTTTTTTGAAATTAGTAATATTTTCTTTTCTAATTCTAAATTTAATTTATTTGCTAATTCTTTTCCATTTAATATTTTTCCCATAATAATCTTAACTACATCAGGTGATATACTTAATTTTAATCAATTATAAGGAAAACAATGTAATCATTGAAATAAATAAGTATTATTATAAGCTTATTAAATGATTGAAAAAGTTTAAATTCTTCTCCTACGCATAACTATGAAAACAGCCACTACGATAACTCCTATGACGGAGGATACAATTACTAGGATTAAAAAATTAAACTCAACCTCGAATATATCTTCGTTTAATAAATCTAGCGTTTCTAAAGTCCGTAAAATTTTGAAAGCAAAATAGGAGGTACTAATAGAAGAGTAGCTTTCATCGATTCCTTCAGTCCAATCACTAAAACCGCCATCGAGAAAGTTTTGACGACCCAGCACCCAATTGGAAGTTGCAACTGTATCTAATTCAATCTCGTCAATTAATCTAATGCCTTCAACGCAGAAGAGTGTACTGCTTAGTAATGGAGTTTCAGCAAATAAATCTGGTAAATATCCACCATAGTGTGCAAGATTATTAGAATCACCAACATAAAGTGATTTAAAATAATTTAAGGTACTGGTTTGATTAGTTAAATCATTAATTGTTCCTAACTCACTTATTAAATAAACCGCAAAATAGGTAGTAATCAATGTAGATGAAAGTGATTCGTTTCCTCCATAACCACCGTCAGTATTACTACACGATAATAGCCAAGTTTTATGGGTTGTGTCATTTTCAACTTGTTCATTAATTAAACCAAAAATGTTATATATGTAATAAGTTGAAACCATATTTGCAGCTTTAGATGTGTTTGTAGGACTAAATCCTCCTCCGGCTTGATACGTATTGTTTAAATAATAGTAAATTTCATTATGTAAAGTTGAATTTAACGAAGTTTCTAACGGTTCTAATGTGTCCAAAGTTTCTAAATGATAATACAATTTGGTAATATCAATTTCTACGGTAGTAAACATTGCTTGAATTTCATTTTTTAAATAATCTTTTAAATCAGGTTTATCTACGCTTTTAGGTTCCTCAAATAGAATTTCAAGAACATAAGCATTATAAAGTTCCAAAATTTCTATTGCATTAGCTGTGTCTTGAGGTGATGAGCCAAAACTTTCGTTATTATTTTGAAATTTATAAACTAAATCAATTAAATGACTTTGACGGGTTTTTGCTAATGCTATTGGCGTAATGCTTACCATTAAAGTAATAAACAATAGCGCAAATGTTAAATTCCGAATTCTGTTTTTCAATTAAAAAAAACCCCAAGTTGGTTTTAACTAAATTTTAATTTTTTAAATTTAGCGTATAATTAAAAATTAACGATCTTTTGAGTTTTTAGTTAGATTATTATGTAAATTCTAAGAAAAACTAGCAATTAATAGATCAAAATTTATTCTAAAAAATTTCACTAATGTTCCCGTATAACGCATCAGGATTTTTTTTAAATTCATCGTGGTGTATAAATAGACTTTGAAAGCTTGGCAAGCTTCCGAGTATACTAGCACCGTTAAAGATGGCAAATTGTAAGTTTTCTGGTACGAAAAATCTTAATACTTCTTCCGAAGACTCGTAAAAACCAGAAAATTCTCTAGCAGGCGGAGTGTCCTTAATGATCTCGGGAGGTACCTCTCGTATCTCTGGTAATGGAAAAGCTTTTCCACAATAAGGACAAAAAATCGATTTATCATCTTCAACATTCTTTTTGCAATTAGGACAAACTCTCTTTCCTTTTTCATGTTTAGGATTTGTACCTAATTGGACACTTCCAATTGAAAGCTCTGGTAGAATCATTCTGCCATTACAAGCTGGACAGAACTCTTTACCGTCAGTTAGATCTACTAACGTACCACAGTGTGGACAAGTATCTTCCTTCTTCTGTGATTTTCCTTTTAATTTCATTTTTTGCCTTTTTTCCTGTGAAGGTTTAATATCTTTAGGTTTCGGTATTTTTCCCAGCTGTGGGATTAGTTGTATCAATTCCGTTCTCAATCTCTCTTCAAATCCAGAATATGAAAGATTTCCACCAGAGATCATAATGTGTGACAGAAGATCGCTCCAATAATATTTGTCAATTCCTTGTAAGCTATTTATAATCGCTTGTGGAATATTTAGGATGTTATAACCTAATAAATTAGGTTTAAATAGTACTTCTGGAGCTTCGTGGAAGATATAATTTGGTATATTAATATTGGCTCCATCTGGCATGGTAAAACTAAAACTTTCGTCTATTTTTGGAGGGTGTTCAGGATCAAGAGCGAAAAAACAGTTCTTTTCTTTAATATCTTTAACTATTTCATCGACAGCACTTGATTCAATATTGATGCCTTCCCTCATAAGTAAATTCTTTAAGTGTTGATTTACGTCTGTACCCGCTAATGTTAATTTTTGTACCGATTGATCAACAATCTCTCCACTCAGGATTGGGCATACCCAAGTTATACCATCACCACTCTCTACTACTACTCCGGTTGTAAGTCCTACACTAAATAAAGATAATATTGGTGTTGGAATCATTATTAGGCTTTTCACTCTGTGGGTTTCATACAAAACGCGAGCTATGTACTCTTTGGTCTCTCTTTGAATAAAAGGAGGTTCAGTATATAAAACGGGATAATGAGAAAGATTTTCAATTCTTAGTAATGAATAAAAAATGTAGTTTAAGATTTCGTAATAATCATTCCAGTCCATTATCGCACCCCGTTCGATAGGGTGCTTTATTTTTAGAACTCCTCGCATTTTTGAAGCGTCTGATCCGATATATATATTACGGGCGCTAACATCAACCATTACAGCTTTATATTTTTCAGTACCGGTGATAGTGGGGAAAACAAACCTAGGACTGGGCTCCCCCGCAAATCCTATCTTAGTGTAGGCTGAACCAATATCGACGATAATCGGAGTTCCGGGTAATGGGATTGCCATGCTTGAACTATGTTCTTTTATATAAATCTCTAAATTTAAGTATTAGTACAATAATATAATAAAATGGTTTTCCTTAATTAAATAATTTTTCCAAATAAGGAAAGATAAATTAGAATATTGTATTTGATGGATTTTTTATACTTTTGATAATAAAACAATAAATTTATGATGAAATCGGTTAATCGATTTTTAAGGATTTTTCTAGCTTTTCTTCAATTTCCTCTAATTCTGTTTGAAGATTTTTATAAGTTTTCAGTAAATACTCACCCCAATCGTTTAATTTAACCCATCCTCCCCCACCAGGACCACCTTTATTTGTTTCTATAGGCGATTTTCCGGATCTCTTTTTTATTTTATTTAAAATGTTCCACGCATATTTGTATGAGTAACCACACTCTTTTGCGGCTTTAGTTAAAGATTTTGGCTTATTGTCATTAGTTTCATCAATACGTTCAAGTAAATTAGCCCATCCAGATCCTAAAATATTTTTACGACCTTTATCTTGAAATTCTAGCCAAAATTTGATTCCAAAACTAATTTTGCTTTTTAATTTTTCGATATTAGAGTTATCTTCCAATTTTTCACTAGAAGGTTCTTCCATATAATTTAATTGACTTACTTAATTTTAATTG
>JAGXOB010000229.1 GCA_019894735.1 Promethearchaeota archaeon
TTTCTGTTTTTTACGATGGAGTTCTAAAGCATCCGTTTAGAATATATTATTCTCCTATGTATAATCTCATTATTGGTATTTCAGAAGTGCCATTTCAAGTAGCTTCTGCTTATAATGACTTGTCCAAGACAATTAATAACTGGCTATTATCTGAAGATGTAAAAGGAAAGGAAATCGTAATTTTCCAAGGAATACCTCAGCATGGAATTATTGACGATTATCCCGTTTACTATGCTGCTGAAGCTGATATGATTGAGAGTTTGGAAAAGTTCGAGATTAAGAAAGTAGAAAAAGGAATAATTGTAGGAGCTGAAGCGACAGTTTTAAACGAGGCTTTATCGAATAAATTAAAAGCTTACGCTCTTTTTACTCCCGTATTAGAAATCCCAACTCCCGAGGCAGCCGCAGCAATAATCGAAGTTTTAAATAAAATATATAATTTACCCATCGAAACTTCTAAATTAATCGAGGAAGGGAAAGACATTAAAGCTAAAATGCTTGAATTGGCTGAAAAAGCGCAACAATATCAAAATCAACAACAATTACCAGAACGACCTAAAGAAGGATATACGCAATATTTTCAATAATTTTTTTTACTATTTTTATCATTAAACTTGTTAAACTACGTACATAATTTTTTATAAAAACTAATTTTAAAATTAGTGGATAATTTCCCTAGTTAGAACAATTAATAACAAAAGGTAAGGTTATATCAAAGAAGTATTTATTCCTGTCCAGATAGATCAGGAGCAGTGTTTAAGGTGTGAACGATGCTTACGCGCTTGTAAAGCAAATGCTATCTATTTTGAGCACGGAATTCGTAAAGTAGATTATGCGAAATGTAAGGCTTGTCTTAGTTGTGTTACCGTGTGTCCAAGAAACGCTATAGAGGTAACTTCAATTACTCATTCTGAACAGATAGTGAGCATAAAAATTGATCACGAAAAATGCACAATGTGTGAAAAATGCCTAGATAATGATGGAAAATTTTGTCCAAAAAATCTTTTTTATAAAGATGATGTAAAACTGGTTGATAGAAAGGAAATAGGAATTAGATTTAAGTTTAATGAAATTTCTAAATGCCAGGGATGTTTAAAGTGTGAATTATCTTGTCCCGATGGAGCAATTGAACCTGTTAAATATGAAGCATAACCAATAATCTTCTAAGATTTTAATTTTGCCTAAAAAAAAAGAAATAGTGATAATTTTTTATTATTTAAGAATTCCAGCATCTTTTAAGATTTTGTTGTGATCGAATGCAAACTCAATAGTATTAAGTTGATCAATTGGGACAAGCTCTACTCTTGAAGCATCATCTCCCTCTTGTAACATTGAAGTATCTTTAGCAAGTCGACATTTAAATGCAGTAGAAGTAATTTTACCACGAGGATCCCTTCCTTTTTCGTCGTAAGTTCCAATTTTGCTAACAATTTTCACAGCAAGATTTGTTTCTTCACGAACTTCCCTAATTATTGCTTGTTCTGGATCTTCACTGTATTTAATAAAACCACCCGGAAGGGCGTATTTATCTTTATAAGGAGCGTATTTCCTTTTAATCAAAATTACATTTTTATTGTCATCTTGAATAACAGCATCAACGGTATGGCCAAATTCAAGACGCTTAGCTTTTAACTTCCCGTATATATAGTACCCGAATAATAATACAAAACTTGTTCCTAAGAAAGCTGAAATTATAGTATGCAAAATCATTGATTCCATTGTTATTTCATCTATACCGAAAGATATTCTGATTGCATTAACAAAGTCTATTATAAATCCCGCGCCAAATAAGAAGCTTAAGAAATTGACCGCTTTTTTAGTATTTTTTTGATTTTCTTCATGTCTTTTTGTGTATAATTCTTGTAATGTGTCATATAGGGTTTTAAATTTTTTATTGATCCTTTCAATTATAGTTTCTATTCGAAAAATCTTTAATAAATGGGTCAAAACCCTGACGTAATGCTCTCTTGGATTCCAATCTAATTCACTGTAGATAAGACTCATCTTTGTTTGGATCATTCCTCTTAAAAATCTAAGATTATTTGTTTTTTCCTCAATTTTTTCTAAACTCATAAAAACATCGGAATATCTTTTCATAAACAAGATGTCAAGGGAATTATTAATTGACATGAGAGCAAAAAGAACAGCTCTTATTTTTGGAGTTGGTTCTAGAATCATCTGATTAATATAACCAAATTCCGTGTCAAAATTCTTTGGAACCATATATATAAATCCGGAATTTCTCTGGATATAGTGTAATTCTGAAACGCGATTAGACAGGTTCTTTTTAGTTCTTCTTTCAAAAAGTTCGTCTGAATAGTCTGTCCACTGACCTGAGTATACTTGCGTCCATATTCCAATGCTTTTTTTATGTTGATTTATGGTTTCTTCTGTCCATTGAACTTCCCTTGGCATTATTTTCTTAGATATCGCAAATAGATAAATTGGACTTTCATTATCAAGTAAAAGATATTCATTATCTTTCTTTTTACTAAATTCCTTAAGAATATCTTTAGAAATAAAGGGAATCTGTTGTAGTATGTCCGGAGTTATCCTTTCTTTTTGGAAAGGCTCATTTTTATAATATTCTACCTCTAATTTAAAATACCCTAAAGTATTATAGGTTAAAGCTTTATTATCTTCTGTATAAGGGTTATTCTCATCTGTGTAAGGAAAGTTCTGGAAAAATGGCTCCCAATCACACTCAATTTCAATTGTTTTAGCCATATTAACCAATGTCCTTTTCTTTTCTTCCGCATTTGGGTATTTATCTAAAAATTTATACGCTTTTTTTAGATCGTTTTCAGTAAGATTTTTTAACTTATCCAATAGCAACGCTTCGATTTCTTCTGCTTTTGTTTCGCCAATAAATTCGTTTGTATTAATAAATGCACTAATGTACCAATACTCTTTCTCGTATACAAATCGTAAATTTTCTTCCATTTTTGATTCCGCTCTTTTAATTTGAAATGTACAAATATGTTAAGTAAATATTAAAACTTCTTTATTAAAAAACATTTTATTTTTTTCGGCCAATTTTTTAGATGTTCTAAATGCAGAAGTATTAGATTAAAAAAAAGTAACTTTTGTTATTCTTACTTCAATTTCTTTCTTCTAAATAAATAGAATTACTCACAGCGCTAATTAACACGGTGTCCACA
>JAGXOB010000230.1 GCA_019894735.1 Promethearchaeota archaeon
ACCATTTTTTTTGAGCCCATTCCGCTGAGTACAACAGCTACTTCGGGTTGATTCCAAACGTATTGTAATGCCCAATCAACGGGGGTTCGCTGATTCGAAGCCTTTTTCATTATTTCTAAGGCTTCTTCGGTAGGATTAGCTAATTTTCCGCCCTTGACAGGCTCCATTACCACAACTGCTACTCCTTTTTCGTGAGCGTATTTTAATCCCTCGTGAGTTGCCTGGACAGCCGTATCCATGTAATTATATTGGATTTGTGCTAGATCCCAATTATAATAATCAATTATCTCTTTAAAAACCGGTAGCGTGTCGTGGAACGAGAATCCTATATGTTTGATAAGCCCCTTTTCTTTAGCTTCTTTCATTTTCGCCATTAAATTTAATTCCTTTACTTTCATAAATGAATTTCTCGAGAGGCCATGGTAAAAGTAAGCGTCTAAGTAATCAGTTTGAAGACTTTTTAATTGTTGGTTGAGGTACTTGTAAAAATCTTCCGTTTTTCGGACAAGAAACATTGGCAATTTTGTGACTAGGAAAACTTTTTCTCTATATCCGTCCTTTAATGCTTCTCCTAATACTTTTTCGCTTGCTCCGAGACCATAAATCCAACCAGTATCAATATAATTTATTCCTTTATCGATTGCATAACGAATTAACTTTATTGATTTGTCCCAATCCACCCGAGGTAGGAGTTTTTTTGTGGGAAGTCGCATCGCACCCAATCCGAGCGCGGATACTTTCCAGTCTATCGATCCGAATTTTCGATATTCCATAATGTTCTCTTTTTTATTTATTTCCTAATTGATTTTTAAAATGTATACTCTCTTTTTAACTTATTTCTTTAAAAATAACATACTAATCCGCCAAATTTCTCTACGATAGACCCTGCCTCGGATTCTTTACTGACGATTTTAGTTTTAATCTCCAGATTTTTTGCGATCTGTAAAATTCGTTGTGTTTTGTTCCTATTTTTTGGATTTTTTAGATATTCTTCTGTTAGAATAATATAATTTGGTTTAGGTAAATTAGGATTTTGCTTAACTAATTTAAATTCATAATCAATTTCTCTCCACGTGTAAAGAACCTTTGAGAACTTTTCATTTTTATTAACTATTTTTGTCAGTTCTGCTAATATCAACAGCCCTTCTTGATTGGAAGTTTTGTCAACGATTTCTTTAAAATGTTCTTGTGTTTTTAAGTAATATACGTCCTTTTGAGTTTTTGCTTGATTACCAACGATCTTAGAGAAGACCACTTGATTATCTCCTTTTTTTAACAACCACGAATGATGCTTATTAACGTGATTAAGAAACTCATCTGAATATTCTTCTTTCGGTGGAGAAAGTAGGATTATGCTTCTGATACCCTCCTTAATTATAGGTCTTAATGCGTTTATGATTTCCTCGTGAAAATGAAATAATTGCATTTTATTTTGATTTCTTCTCTTCCTTCCACGATTAATTTTGTGGTGTAGTCTAATAGATTCACTAAAAATTCTCCAAAATACAGCATCATTATCGTGTAGACCAATAAGAATTGCTATTGGATGACCCCGTTTTGGTCGTTTTTTTCTTCTTTTAGCCATGATATATTAGTAAATAAAATGATTCCTAATTTTTTTAAATTCTGGTTTAGCAAAGAAAAACTAATTTGAATGTCATACATTTTTATTATGGATGATTTTAAATTATAATAAATTATATGTTATTCCTAAACCATTGAAGTGATTTATCGTTTTTGTAAAAGAGCCTTCAAGAAAGATACCTGTAATGGCAGAAACAGATGTTTTGGTTGTAGGTGGCGGACCTGCGGGTCTTGCTGCAGCTATTGCTGCAGCTAGAGAGGGTGTAGAAACTTTATTAGTCGAACGTTACGGTTGTTTTGGTGGAGTTATAACTCAATCAATGGTTGGGACTCTTACCTGGTATCGTTATGCAAAAACTATAGATGCTGGAGGTATCATTAAAGAGTTTGAGTTTAAAGCAAAAGAGATGGATGGAACAATAAACAACTTTTCCGATAAGACGCGAACTACAGAAATAGGAAATTTTCTAGAAAAGAAGGGATTATTGGTAGATGGAATTCCAACGTATGAAATCTTAGATACTGAAATCTTTAAAGTACTAGCTGATATCTTATTACAGGAGGCAGGGGTAACCCCCTTACTACACTGTCAAGCTGTTGACAGCATCATGGAAGGAAATATGATTACAGGAATCGTTACGGAAAGTAAATCAGGAAGGCAAGCAATCATCGCTAAAAGAGTTATTGATGCCACGGGAGATGCAGACATCGCTTTCCACGCTGGAGCGCCTTATAGACAAGACCCTAAAAACAAAACAATGGGAGTCACGGTAAATTTTGGCTGTAGCGGTGTTGATATTAATAAATTTATTACTTTCCTCTTAGAAAAAATGCAAAAAAAGCCAAATTTTATTCCATATCTTCAGCAGTCTGGAGAATTATTTTTTATGGATGATTTTACTTGTTTTTTAGAACCACTTAATAAAGTAGATGAAGGGGTTATTGTCCCTGAAAAAATTCCAATAAAAAAAATTTGGCCCGAATATGTAGAATTGGGAATAATTAATTCTTTTAACGGTATTCACATAGGTAACATAGACTGCACTGATGTATTCGATCTTACCAAGGCTGAAATAGAGGGGAGAAGTCGACTTATTAAGGTACTTAGGTCATTGAGAAAACATACTCCCGGTTTTGAAAACGCAAGACTTAAAAGTATAGGGTCATCGTTAGGAACTCGAGAATCGCGTAAGATCATTGGTGAATACAATATCACGGAAGATGATATTAAAAATCAAGCTCAATTTAAAGATTCGATCGGTATCTGTCCAGAATTCCTCGACGCATATGGTATAGCAATTATTCCTACTACAGGTAGATACTTTCAAATCCCTTACGGAATTATACTTCCAAAAAAAGTTGAAAATCTTCTCGTAGCCGGGCGATGCGTTGCAGGAGACAAAATGTCTCACGGTACCACTCGGCAGATGGTTTGTTGCATTGCCACTGGACAAGGAGCGGGTGTTGCTGCTGCAGTTTCCATTAAAGAAAATAGGACGTGTAGAGAAGTAGATATTTTAGAAGTCCAGAAATCTCTTGAAAATCAAGGAGTAAGAACAAAATAAA
>JAGXOB010000231.1 GCA_019894735.1 Promethearchaeota archaeon
GTCAATGAAACAATGCTTCTTATGAAAAAGCCAATAATTACGCAAATTCAAGGTATTGCTGTTGGTTTTGGAGTTATGTTGATATTAGCTTCTGATTTGAAAGTATTTGCAGACAGGTCAAAAGAAGAATTGTACTTAAAGTTACCAGAACTTGCAATTTCAGCATTCCCACAAACAGGAGCAACATTATTGCCTTTAATGGCGTTTGGTTTCAACTATGCGAAGAATGTCCTGTATACAGCAGATAAAATAGGACTGAAAGAACTAAAGAATATTAATTTCCCTACAAGAATTTTTCCATTCGATAAATTGGACACAGAAACCGTTGCATTTGCAAAAGAAATTAGTAAATATCAACCAAAATTCTCAATCTTCTTAAAATCAATGCTAACTATTATGGAAAAAGGGCGTATTAAGTCGTATTTTGACTTAGAGGATGAGTGCGGGAAGGTGGCTTATGATAACGGCATTAAAAACTTAAAGGAAATAGATGATTTTATAAAAGAGTTACATCAGAAATACACTTAAATATAAAATTAAAGAAATTTTAGAAAACTAAGACTATGCGAGCCTTAGTTAACTTTGTAAATAATATCCAATTTTTTTTCATCAAAATAATTTTCACGGGGTATAGCTATTTTAGACAATTTTATAGAGATATAAAAAAGATTTTTTAATCCCAAAAGGGTAGTATTAACTATCATATAATGAAATCTATTTAGGGAAAAAGATGATAAAGACAAGATTAACTGAATTATTTGGGCTTAAATATCCAATAATAAGCGCCCCGATGGGTCCATTTTACACCACTAAGCTAACGGTAGCCGTATCTGAAGCGGGCGGACTTGGCGTATTAAGTCATGCGACTTTACAGGGAAAAAATTCCGTGAACGACATGATTGAGCAGTTAGAATATGTCATTGAACATACGGATAAGCCTTTTGGCGTAAACGTTCGAACAGCTCGGCTTCAAACCGATCATAAAATAATGCTGAGAAAAATTATCCAAAATATTAATCGAAATCCAAAGCTTCGCGAACAATTAGTTTACATCATTACAAGTGCAGGAGGTTCAAAATTTGCTAGTAAATTATTGAAAGAAAAAACTCCAGATGTAAAACATTTCCACGTCTCTCCTGCTTTGTGGTTGGTAGATAAATCATTTGCAGCAGGTTGTGATGGTGTATGTGCGACGGGAACTGAAGGGGGAGGTCATCAAAGCTATGAAGGGATTACTACATTAGTGTTAGTTTCACAAGTGGCCCGTAAATACCCAGAAAAACTATTAGTTGCATGTGGTGGAATTGCAAGTCCAGAAACCGTAGCAGCGGGATTAGCAATGGGAGCTGATGCTGTCGCTATGGGGACGCGATTTATAGCATCTACTGAAAGTGAATTCCACCCAAATTATAAAGCATTAATTCCTCCAGCAAGAGCACAAGATACTATGATCACAACAGGTGGTTTTGGTCCGATAAGGCTATTGAAAAATAAATTTGCTCTGGAACACGGAAAAACTTTGACAAAAGAAGAGAAATTAGCTCAAGAATCAGCATTAGATATGGATTCGTTTCTAGAAGATCTTTATCGCTATGAAATCGTATATACACAGGGAGATGTAGAAAATGGGGCAGTTCCTGCAGGTCAAACTTGCGGTTTGATCGATTCCGTAATGGATGTAGGAGATATTATTACTAGTTTCTCAAAACAAGCAGAAGAAATATTGAAGAACTTAAGTGCAAAAATTCCATAAACTTCGAGAATTAAGTTCCCTTTTTTTTTACTTCTTTTCGATTAAATAGTATAAAAGAATTATAAAATATTACTCTAAATAGCTCTTTTGTATAACTCTTTATTTGGAACATAACTCATCATGATTATATCATCTCTAATCTCCCATCCAAATTTATTGTAGAATTCTACGACTTGACTATTTGTTTTTTGAATAAACAGATGAATTTTATGAACCTTCATATTACGAAATAATTCAATTAATTCATCCATAATTAATTTCCCATATCCCTTCTTCTGATAATCTGGATCAACAGTAAGATGATGAACATAACCCCTGCGTCCATCGAAAGTACCTATGACTCCTGCCATTATTTTTCCATCCTCCTTTCCAACTAAGAAAAGATCGGGATTTCGCTCTAGAACTGCTGCAACTTCATCTTTAGTGTCTGATGATCCTACTCCAATTCCGGCCCTTCTCCATAGTTCTACAATATCATGATAATATTGCATTTTAAATTTTTCTATCTTCATGTTAATCATCAAAAGATTTTATAGAGAGATTAAGGATTTTTTTCCGACTCTCTGTTTTGTTATCAATAATTTCTTTAATATGTTTTGAGATTTCCTTTCTTTTACTTAATTCAGACGGAATCGGTAATATTACATCCATTATCCGATTTCCGATCGTAGAGATAGTTCCCTGAACAAACGTTATTGCTCTAATCTGTTTTTGAACAATGTCTAGATTCAATAGGTACAACAAAAGGTAAGGATCAATATTCTCATTATTTTTAAGTGTCTTAATTTGGTAAATGTGACTCTGGATGATTATTTCTGTGTCTAATTCAGTAAGATAAGCAGTTTTGCCAATTAAATTTGGACCACCATCTTTAACTAAAAGGATATCTCCGTCTTCTAGATTTTGTTTTTCTCTGAATTGGTTATAAACTTCTTCAGATGTTTTCTTATGCGAATTTAAATTAATTTCCCAATTGTTAATTTCGCTGGTTCGTATGAACGGAACATCTCCTAAACCGTAAACTTGAGAGCCAATTTCGTCACCTCTAGGAAGATATTCCTTGTTTTTTGTGTAAATTATGCCCTTTACAATTAAATCAGCAATAGATAATAATATAAAGCTCTGGTTTTTCTCTAAAGATTTTAGAGGTTTTTCAACTCCAGTATAATAGGAAGGTATGAAAATATTGTTTTTAATTTGGTTAATGTTTAATTTAAAAACTTCTTGTTTTTCTAAATAACTAAATTCATTACTTTCATTGATTTTCAAATGTAAATCTAACAAGTCGTTATTTATGATTGGTTCATTCTCCAAATCATGTTTAATACTACCATCTTTATTTAATTTGTATTGTACTTTTCCGTCTTTATTATGACCTACATTGT
>JAGXOB010000232.1 GCA_019894735.1 Promethearchaeota archaeon
CTGGATGGCTACAAGTATCTATTGAAGGTGACGATGAAAAAATAGCAACCAATTACCTGGCTAACAAAATTGGTTTGTGCCCCACTTATATAAGTAATCTTGAAAAAAATTCCCCAATAAGTGGACGAATCTCTAAATTTCATGAAAAAAAAGTGTTAGTAGATATTGGAGTTTTTAAGCCAAAGATCACTTTGGCAAATATTTCAATAGAAAAATTGCAGGAGCAACTTATTGAAGATAAAAAAAATAGTTTGAAAAAAATGGCATCTCTTTTTGGATTAGCAGAAGGTTTGCAAGTAAATATTAATCTGTTGAATATTAATGAAGAAAAAAACTTTATAGAAGCAGAACTGTCTGACCGGCAAATTTCCTTTTTTAATATTTGGCAGAAATCTTTTCTAGACAGACTTATCGTTATTGGGTCATCTTATAATGAAGTCAAGAAAGCGATAAGCCTTGCTAGATTAGGTAAAGATGTTATCAACATTGAATCTTTAGGTCTCTTTGAGCAAGTTTTAATGTGTAAACTGGGAACAGATGCAGCTGGATTGATACCTAGAGTGGGAAAAATTCTGAGGACAGCAAGACTCATAGTTTTTAATCCAAAAAAAATATACTTGTTTTTAAACAAAAAGAATTGCCCCCAACTGCTTTCTAAATAGTGTAGCTTTCTTTTTGAAACCGTTTGGTGTGATGTTGTAAAATCCTCTAAATTGGGTTATGTGTTTTGAATTTTTTAGTCTATTAGTTCTTGTTTTTCACAAAAACTCGGTTGTATCTAAATAGCATCATGTATGCATTTATTCTAGTTAACTTGTGAAGTTTTATCACTGCAAATTCTTGAAAATGTGTTATTGAAGCAAGGTTTTCTATTGTGAATTCAAAGTTTGTTGTTTCTCCTGCGTAGAGGCTTAAACTTGTTGTGTTATCTGTTATAGTTAGGGGTTCTTTAATTTCAAGTGGAATACTCGCTGATTGCATTGCGTAAACTGTAAATCCGCTTATGGAAATAATTGAGGTTAAAAATAAACCAAAAATAAATACTCTAAATCTTAATTTTGTTATCTTATGTTTTTGCAAGTGGTTCCCTTTTAAATCAAGGATCTATTTTGAATAAAAAGGGTTTTTGTGAAGATATTTTTGCCAAAAAACTAGTCTTTGTCAAGAAAACTTGACAAAAAACTAAAATTCAAACACAAACAAACCACGATCTGCAATAATATTCTCGTCAAAAGCCATTATGTCCGAGAAAGATAATAATAGGTCCTTTTCTTTTAAATCACAGACTTGCTTGGGAGAGTAAAAAAACTGGGTAAACCAAAATGCGAACTAACCCACTGTGTAAACAACCTCGACGAATACTGCCAGTCACGAATAAGAAAGTGGTTGGGAAAATGTAGTTTCAAACGAAAACCCTAACCCGCACGAAAAATCTGGAATGAAGCTAATTTGGATTGGTTTTAGGTGATTAAATTCAATCCCACACAAAGCTTATAATCATAAAAAATTTTAGAAAATTAATTCAATTTTATGGTTGGTTGAAACTTTGGAAATTAGAAAACTAATTTTTCCAATTCATCAGAAAAAAATATACGAGTTTATAGATTCTGAAGATCAAAAACAAATAGCACAATTACAAAAAGAGATTGGCAAAATAGGAGAAACTCAAAGTCCAAAATAAATAAGGGCCTATCTTTTTTTATTAAAGTTTTATTCAATTAACGATCATGAGTTATTTTCTAATTTATGCTTCCCAACTAGTAGTGAAGTATAGAGTTTGCTTATGTTTGGTATATTAGTAGAGATGAATTGTATCCATAGAATATTATGGAATTAAAAAAGTTCATTTTCGGATTTTTTCTCTTCCTGTGCTTTTTCAATTATTCTTAGTTTTTTCTGCAATATTCTAATATGCTGTTTAAGCTGTGTTTTTTGATGTTCCAGTTCTTTATTATTGGTTGGTTTCTTGGTTTCTCCTCCTAAGAATGCTGCGAAGGGACTGGGCATAACAGGAAATGGTGTCTCTGCTGATTCGATATTTAATACATCTCTTGCGAATTCTTGAAAAAGAGCATTTATGTTGTTTGCGATTTCACTTTGTTTTACAATAGTGTTTCTTAAGATGATTTTACCTTTTTCAGTTATGCTATAAGTTTTAATTTTTCTGTTATTTTGTTTGTGCCAATTACCTATGATGTACTCATTTTTTTCTAAGTTTGTTAGGATAGGGTATATCCCGCCGGGTGTAGGTTTGTAAAAACCTCTAGTTCTGTTTTTGATTTCTTTCATGATTTCGTAACCATGAGATGATTTATTGTTGAGTAGAATTAGTACAGCTACACGTATGTAGCCTTTTTGAGCTTCTTTCATCCAATTTGCAGTTGTTTCTTTTTCATGTTCTACAGACATGGTCATTACGTCTATAGATTACTTGTGAGTAATACTTATATTTTACCGCAATATATTGCACTGAATAATATTGCACTCAGGGTATCCTGAATGAATGAAAAATCCATAATTAAAGTCAAAAACCTGACAAAAATGTTCAACAAGTTCACTGCTGTAGACAACGTCAGCTTCGACGTTAAAAAAGGTGAAATATTCGGATTATTAGGCCCTAACGGTGCGGGAAAAAGCACTATATTGCGAATGCTTTCTACACTAGCAAGGCCTACAAGTGGAACTGCCAAGATTGGTGGCTATGATGTAATCAAAAACGATAACGATGTTCGAAAACTAATTGGCATTGTCTCCGAGAAGATGATAATGTATAATCGTCTGACTGCTAAAGAGAATTTATTGTTTTTTGGAAATCTATTTAACATACCTAAAAATGTTCTAGCAAAAAAAGTTGATGATTTACTTGAATTAGTTCAACTAACTAAGTTTAAGAATTCACAGGTAGGTACTTTTTCTACAGGTATGCAACAAAGAATGAATGTGGTAAGAGCACTTCTTAACACGCCCCAAGTGTTGTATTTGGATGAACCAACACTAGGATTAGATCCTCAATCATCAGTAGAAATCAGGGAGTTCATAAAGAAACTCAATCGGGAAAACGGTACTACTGTTATTGTTACTACACATATGATGGTTGATGCTGATTTAATGTGTGATCGTATAGCC
>JAGXOB010000233.1 GCA_019894735.1 Promethearchaeota archaeon
TTTTATGGGGAACATCATTTCCAGCCATAAAAATTGGTTTGGAATATGTTGATGCAATAAATTTTGTGTTTCTAAGATTCTTAGTCGCTTCAATAGTAATGTTTATCGCTGTTCTAGCTGCGAGAAAGTTTGAGTTCAAATTCAGTAATAAAAAAATTCTTATTTTTCTAGGCCTAACTAATGGAGTCGCATATTTACTCCAATACATTGGAATGAATTACACCTCTGCAGCTAAAGCATCACTATTTGTGAATCTAAGCGCAATCTGGGTTGCCTTAATTAGTACAATAGTTATTGGAGAACATTTTGGCAAAAACAAAACTTTAGGAATTATCTCAGGTGTAATCGGACTGTTTCTAGTAACTACTAATCTAAACATAGAGATGCTAAGTGGAGGACAAATATTGGGAGATTTGATTTTGATTTTAGCTGGAATTGTTTGGGCATTTTTTATTGTTTATAACAAAATTCTGGTAAACAACGATAATGGCCTGATCCAATCTATAATCTGGATCTTGCCAATAACTTTGATACCAACAATACCATTTGTTCTAATCTCACCTAACAACATCTTGTTAATACCTATTGAAGGGTGGATAGCAATTTTCTACACAGCGGTTTTCTGTTGGGTGATCCCCTACTATTTATGGTTAGAAGGCCTAAAACACATCTCAGCTTCAACATCAACAATTTTGCTCCTAACAGAAATACTAGTCGCAACTACAATATCAGTAATTTTCCTCAATGAACTTATAACTCTAATCACTGGAATTGGAGCTCTCTTCATATTAGCTGCACTAG
The DNA here is from genome assembly GCA_019894735.1 of Promethearchaeota archaeon. The sequence continues at coordinate 802 of JAGXOB010000233.1, forward strand.
TTATAGTTTCAAAACAACCTAACAAACAAGATTCTAAAAAACAAGAAGAAAAATAGAAGGCAACAAACCAAGAGCAGTAGCAATAGGAAGTCCTGGAACTTGTCTTTGCTTAGAAGTTAACTTCATTGTAACCAAAGCACCAACAAGAATAAGCAACAAAGAAAAGCCACCTACAACTAAACCAAAATTTGCAGACGCACTTGAAACAATAATCGAGTAACCAATCAGATCCCCAATTCCAATTCCCCACTCAGAAGTTGAAAAAGCCAGCTCTACAATCATTTGCTCATATTTAGCCTCACCAAGAAAGCCTCTAAAAACTTTAGTTTGAATTAAAAAAGCATCTACAACTGCCAAAATAACAGAAACAACTATGACTACAGACAAAGGAAGCAACAAACCAAGAAAAGAACCCAAAGAACCACTTGAAACAATAAAAAGCCTATTTTTAGCTTTTCGAGAAAGAGAGTTAACAAAAGAAAGAAAAACAAAATAAGATCCAATATAAGCCACAATTGCAGCAAAAACAAGAAAAATTGGAGATTCCAACCCCAAAGAAATAAACAAAAGCTTCCCAAAAAGCAAAATTGCAAGCATCCCTCCCTCAATAAACATAGCTACCAACAGTTTTGAAGCCGTTTGAATTCTAATCTTTTTAAATCTAAACAAACCAAACAAAACAACTCCAGCTAAAACAGAAACTACCAAAAGATTAACAACAGTCAAACTCGAAAAAGACCTTTGCAACGAAACAACAGTTGCATCTTCATAAGGACTTACAAGCAAAATTACCTGAACTAAAAACAATGAAATAACAATAGCAAAAAAAATTGGAAAAATAAAATTTACTTTGCCTGACTTAGATGAGAAAAACAATTCAGCTAAACCAGACTTTACCATTTAGGCAATCTCATAATACTTTCTAAAAAAGAAAGACATTAACTTTTCTAAACTAACAAGAATTACTTAACTTGGCTACTTTGTATGTTTCTCAATGTGCAACTTAGCTTCATTTTTAATAAAGAATTAAACACATTTCAACTGAATAAAAAAAGACAAAAACCATTTAAGGTCCAATATAACAATCCAAGCTGTTTAAACCTTGAAAAATAATAGCAACAAAAGACAAACAGATTCACAAAAGTCAACATTATTTAGCCATTATAGAGGGCTCTCTAAAGAAACAAAATATCTAATCATCTCATTGATATTACCCTCAGTAGCTTTTGGCATGTTCTTCACAGATATCTCATATTTCCTAACTGTGGTCCAAGGATTATCTTCTGAGTTTATGGGAATAATAATAACAACTATGGGTGTTTCCGCATTTGTGGGAAGTATTCCCCTTGGAATTGCCGCAGATAAATATGGCAAAAGAAAAACGCTAATTATCGGAAACATTGTAGCCAGTCTAGCCATTATAGTTTTCGCCTTAAGTACAAATCCCATAATTTTAATCATTGCAGCTCTTTTGGAGGGTATTTCAGAAGCAGCATCTCTCGCTTCAGCGAGTTCTTTGCTTGCAGAAAAATGCGAAAACATTCAAAGAAATGGCGCATTTGCACTTTATGGTTTTGCTCAAAGCCTAGCATTTGGAGTAGGTAGTTTTACACTTTCAGGAGTAAGTATTTTCGAAAGTTTTGGATTTAACAATCAAACCAGCCACCTCATCCTCTACATTATTTTAGGATTTCTAGGTCTTTTTTCAACTCTCTTAATGCTAAAGATTAAAGAATCAAAAATTCTAAAACACAAAAAAACAAAACTACGAAACCTACTTCCTGTGAAATCAAAAAACGTAATAGCAAAATATGTCACTACTTCAGCAATAATAGCTTTTGGAGCAGGAATGGTGGTACCATTAATGACCTATTGGCTCAAACTCCAGTATGGAGTCTCTGATGCTGTAAGTGGACCAATACTTGGAATTTCAAGCATAATTATTGCCCTCTCAATACTACCTTCACCATATCTTGCCAAAAAACTAGGAACAGTCAGAGCAATCGTATTAACTCAAGCAGCATCAATTATTTTTCTAATAACAACTCCACTTCAACCAAATTATATCTTAGCTAGTGCAGTATACACAACTCGAGCTTTTCTAATGAACATGGCAACTCCATTAGCACAATCAATGATAATGGGATTAGTAACAGAAGATGAACGAGGAGCAGCCTCTGGCATAAATGTGGCCTTATGGAGACTACCAAATGCATTAAGCACCACCGTAGGCGCTTCACTTATGGGTGCAGGATTTTTAG
>JAGXOB010000234.1 GCA_019894735.1 Promethearchaeota archaeon
ATACTTAATCCCAGATTTTTTGATAATTTATTTAAATAAATTCCAGGATTATTCTTTATCTCCTCATAAATACTTCTACGGTTTAAATTGGATAAAATCGTATTTCTTGTAATCTTTGATCCTTCCACAATTATATGTTTTGATGCTAATGAATCGATAATATGCTCTATACCATTATGGTTTAACCCATTACTCTCTTGAAAATTTCTATTATTGATGAAAGAAACCAAATCAGATTTATAACACACCCTATTTTTAGTTAGAAATTCCTCAACGAGAGCTAAAACTTGAGATTCCTCAACTGTTAAGTCCAATGAGATGGAAATTGAGCGATCCTGCTTATCTTGAATGTCACTCTGGTCCTCATTCTTAATTAAATGGAATAATTGAACTCCTGCAGAGGTTCCAATAAAAATTATTAGAGAGACTTTTGTATTTAGGTTAAAATCTAAATTCAAATTATTAAAAATACTACACTCCAGATTGAATGAATCAAAATTTTCATTCGATATACATATACTCGAATTAGATGGAGCTAAAATTATATTTAGTGGGTTAGAATTGATATTTTCTGAATAATTATCTTGTGTATCTAATTCCTCCCGAATTTTAAATAATAAAATATTTGAAACAGAAAGAATTAGCAAGCCCGTTATAACCAGAATAATTACTTTAGTTCTTCGCCTTTTGAGCATAATTTCAATCTCAATGTGATGCTATGCTTATACTTTTTCCTACCGCACTAATAAATATTATGGTGGCGATTTTCCTTTGTTTGAATTATATTCTTTATATTTAATGATTGAATTATAATAATCAAACAATAAAACTTCAAGTTGAAACAAATGACAATAACTTTTGGATATTTTTTAATTAATTTTATCATCATGGATATAATAGAGGGGATTTTTCTCGTATTAGTATATTTGATGTTTATTTTCTCTTCAAAAAACCAACCTCGAGAGAATAAATCTTCACAGCTCTTGAAAAATGCAGGTATTATTGGAATAGTATTAACTGTTATTTCCGTAGTTCTCCCCCAAATATACTGTCTATCTTGCACAGCCTCTGAAATTTTCGTCGTTAGAATATATGCATTCTCTTTTGTGTTGGTATCTCTTATCCCTATGCTTCTATGTTTAGGTATTTCATTATTTTTGGTCGGAAAAAGGAATGAAGAAACAAATGGGAAGATTTTAATGGTTTCAGGAATTTTATGGATATTGGCTTTCGCTGGATATGCTTTTGGAAATTTTGTTGTAATATTTATGATTATAGAATTACTTGTGTTTATAGTCATATTGTCATATCTTGCGATTCCCGCCGTTATATTAATGATAGTGCATGGAGCAAAATTGAAGGATCGATATTTCGTTTTAGCGGGAATATTCTACATCATTTCGTGGTTTGTTGTGGTGTTTATTCCATGGCTTCCGTATCTACCGATATAAAATCTCAAACCTTTTTTTTTATAATCAGATTGCCCCTTTTTCAATAAATTTTGGGAATATTTGCAATAAAAGAAATTTATAAAAAAGTTAATTTTGAAATAGTAATTCTAAATTATAAGTAAATAGTTATCTAAAAGATAAAGTGACAAAACAATTATGACAATTTTATTAAATCCAAAACAACATAACAGGTATTATCCAGACGCGAAGTCAAAAGAGATTATGCTTAAAACCATAGAATTTTTCGAAAACAAAGGGAGAGCGAAAATTAAAGAGGACGATCACAAAAAAGTGTGGTATTCTGATTTCCTTGAATTTCAAAAAGAAAATAAGATTTTTGCACAACTTTTAACTCCAGCTCAATACGGAAAAGATGAGAATTATCGATGGGATACGTGGAGAATTTGTGAGTTTAACGAAATTCTTGGATTTTATGGGCTGAGTTATTGGTATACGTGGCAAGTTTCAATACTAGGGCTCGGACCTATCTGGATGAGTAAGAATGAAAAAGCGAAGGAGAAAGCAGCGAAATTGCTTAACGAGGGGAATATTTTTGCGTTCGGCTTGTCTGAGCAAGCCCATGGGGCCGATATATACGCTTCTGAAATGGCATTGACTCCTCAAGAGGATGGTTCCTATAAAGCTAACGGAGAAAAGTATTATATCGGAAATGGAAACGAAGCCCAAATGGTTTCAAACTTTGGTAAATTTGCAGATAAAGATGGCAAAATCCCTCCGTACGATATGAAAAATAAGGAACAATATGTTTTCTTTGTAGCAAATTATAAACACAAAAACTATGAATTGATACAAAATGTATGCGATAGTCAGAATTACGTTTCAAACTTTGCGCTTCACGATTATCCCGTAACTGAAGAAGATATTCTTTCGAAAGGAGAGGACGCTTGGAATTCATCCCTTAATACGGTTAACGTGGGGAAATATAACTTAGGGTGGGGTTCAATAGGAATTAGTACACATGCGTTTTATGAAGCAATCCATCACGCGTCTTACCGAAAGCTCTATAATATGTATGTAACCGATTTTCAACACGTGAAACAAAATTTTGTTGATGCATACGCTCGCTTAGTCGCAATGAAGTTATTTGGGCTAAGAACTGCCGATTACATGAGGGTTGCATCCGAAAAAGACCGACGGTATCTACTTTACGCTCCTGTCATGAAGATGAAAACAACGACTCAAGGTGAGGAGGTTATCAATCTCTTGTGGGACGTAATTGCTGCAAAAGGCTTCGAAAAAAACATGTATTTTGAAATGGCTGCAAAAGATATTCGTGCTTTACCAAAACTGGAAGGCACCGTACACGTAAACATCGCCTTGATATTGAAATTTATGGTAAATTTCTTTATGAATCATAAGAAATACGAAGAAGTTCCAAGACAAGATCAAGCTAAAGACGATACATTCCTTTTTAATCAGGGGGCAACTCGTGGGTTAGGAAGGGTTCGCCTTCACGATTATAAACCAGCGTTTGAGCAATACGATCTACCCAATGTCAAAATATTTAAGGAACAAATTAGGAATTTTAATCAAATGGGAACGTTGGCTACCCCTAGCATCGATCAGCAAAAAGACATGGACTTCATG
>JAGXOB010000235.1 GCA_019894735.1 Promethearchaeota archaeon
ATTTATTATGTGAGATAATATTTAATAACATCATAGAAATTAAGCATAATGATTCGAGTTATTTTGGTTCAACTATAAAATTTTCTAAAGCAATAACATTAACAAATAAAAAATTTTATTCTATTTTTTCTAAATTATTAATGAATAAATTTAAAAATAAAGGACTTTGGGTGTCTATGCTCGCTTTAATTCCTATGATATTACAAGGCTTCGGAGTTGATGTACTGCCCGAAAACTATAACGAAATATGTTCAGCGTTGCTCGGTGTACTCGTATTAGCCGGTATATTAAGCAACCCATCACAAAGTACAGGATATAAAGATAAATTATAGACTAGACTACTCTTACAGTAAAATGTAGGAGTATTTTTTTAGTTTATAGGGTATAATAGTTTTAGGGGTGATGTATCAATGGAATTTAGTATAGAAGAAGTTATTAATATCAATAGTAGACTATCAAATGGTGAGAGTATTCGCGCCATAAGTTTAGATTTAAAACTAAACAAAAGTACAATAACTGATTTATTTAAGAAAAATGGTTATATATATAATTCCACAACTAGACAATATGTAAGTATTGAAGATAAGCCAACTACACAGACTAAAAAAGTAGCCAACAAAACTAGCCTAGTTAAAGAAGATATATTTAAAATACCAACTAAAACTAAAAAGAAAATTGAAACTAAAGCCTTTAATATAGTTATGAAATTAGAGTTAGTTGATAAAATTGATATTATAGCCAAGTCTAAAGGCTATTCCAGAAACAACATTATAAATTTTATGTGCAATGTATTTGTAGATAATATGGATAAATAGCATATAATAGAAAAAAGACACTACGAATGTCCTTCTTAAACCTCAACGAATCCATTTAATTATGGGTTCTTTTTTTATTTCCCATCAACATTATTTTATACATACTATATTAACCTCACTCTCGTAGTCTTGTAGCTACTTAAACACTTCCTTAATGCAATTATACCCTTTTCTTTTATAGTGGCTCTAATCGTGTCTAGTGCGTGTGTATTCTTATTCATTTATAAACTCCTTTTATTTGCTTTAATACATACCATGAAAAATAAATTTAAATGTTACACAAAAAGATGTACCATTCTACAATATTGTGCTATACTATAAATATAAAGAATTATGTGAGGGGGTTTCATCATGGCAAAACGTGCCAATTTTAGTATCGACAGTAAGGTATTAGAAGATTTTAGAAAAGCCTGTAAAGAAAATTACATTAATCAATCAGCGTTTATTACTTCAAAAATGTTAGAGTTTGTAAAAGAATGTGAAGAAAAGGAGGGTAAAAAATAAATGATAATAGAAGATATGAGAGAAATGAAATTACCAATAGTTAAATATTTAGAATCAGTAATCGAAGATTTTCAAAAAAGAAATAAGCTATTAGAGAGTGGAAATAAGCTATTATTAGACGAAGTTAAACTTTTAATTAAAGACAGGGAAACACTTAGATTAATGTTAGGTGTTATTTTAGAATCACATAAAAAAGGACATTCTGAACTCAATAAACCCATTGCTGAAAAAGTTAGAGTATTACTAGAACAATATAAATAATTTAACTTATAGTCTATACTTTAACGGAAAGAGGTATTATACTAATGATATACCACAAGTTACAAAAAAGAAAAATAGCAGATGTGGTTATCTGCTAATGGAAGATATTTCAGTATTAGGTTGTGTATTTATAAAATTATCTTATTTATAGTATACACTACTTTCTAAAAATAATACATGGCAATGTCTTCTAAATAAAAATATTTAGGAGGAATTAATAAAATGGAATTTAAAAAAATAACAGAGGACATGGTTTACGATTTAGAAATGCAAAAAGTAATAGGCGAATTACCAACATCTATTCAAGAATATATTGAAAATGAAGTTAGAGATTTTAAATTTCAGTTATTATGTAATGTAGCTGAATGTGAAAGCCCAATAGAAATGATGATGTCTATGGCTTTAGATAAATGTTGGTTACGTGGGAATGAATTTAATATTGAAATTATGGAAATTTTGAAACAAGAAAATATAAAATGTGGTGACAATATATATAGAGCAGATTTTGTAATAGTTGCTCATAACACAAATACTCATGATTTAGTTAATTTTGTAGTTGAATGTGATGGACACGACTTTCATCAAAAAACTAAAAAACAGGTAGAACGTGATAATATGAGAAATAGAAATATGGCTTTAAATGGTTATCCAATTATAAGGTTTTCGGGTAGTGAAATTTATGATCATAGTTATCTGTGTGCTAGAGAAACTTTTAAATATATAGATATGTATATGTCTAAAAGAGGTGTTGTATAAATGAAACATTCGATTTTAGGATTTCAACAATCAAAATTACTTGAAAATGGTTTTAAAACAGATGATGCTTTGATTTTAAGATTAATTAAAGATATGTTTTCATCAGCTAGTATGGAGTTTAAAGATTTTGATGGTACTAGATGTATGTGGGTTAATTACACATATTTTTTAAGTCAAATACCAATTATAGGAAGTAAAAGTAATTTGATGTCTAAAATAAAAAGTTATGAGGAAAAAGGTTTGATTATAAGAAAATTAGAAAATCGTAGAAATAATAAAAAAGGTACGTTTGCTTTTATATCTCCTACAGTTGAATTAGATAGATTACAAGATTATGACCCTATCCAAAATTTAGATACCCCCTTATCCAAAAATAATATAGGGGTTGTCCAAAATTTAGATAACAAAGATACTTCTTGTTTAGATAATTCTATAAAGAATATAACAACAAAGCAAAAAGGGTATGATTGCATAATTGATAAATTTACCAAAGAACAAGAAATAAAGGAAACAATAATTGAGTTTATAAAAATGAGAAAAGCAATTAAAAAACCTCTTACAGACCATTCACTTGATATGATATTAAAAGATTTATCAGAATTGTCATGTATAAAGGCTGAAAAAATACAAATATTAAATAATAGCATTAAAGGTTGTTGGCAAGGAGTATTTGCAATTAAAGAAGAAAAACAACAACAACAAACTACATCACCTAGTAAA
>JAGXOB010000236.1 GCA_019894735.1 Promethearchaeota archaeon
CTTCTTATATTACTATGTATAAATTTTGCTTATTAATTATTTATAACGAATTAAGTTTTTTCAAATGTTTAATCCTTTTTCCGCATATCATAATGCTAACGCACCATTATATAATTGGGAAATCTCATTAATGTTATTTGTAAGTATTTATACTAACTGCATCCCAAGGTTGGAAATTTGCATTCAACTCGGGATTTATGTGGTTATTTGAAAGAGAAAAATAATGAATTTAAACTAATTTTATCCGTAATTTACTTTTTTTGATTTTTTTTTATACGACAAAAATTCAAAGTCTTAAAGATTTGTTAGTAGAAAGCGTGAACTATTTATATTTAAAAATCGATAGCTTTAAATAAGTCAATTAATATAAGTATATTAATGATTGTCAATTGATTGTTGACAAGAAAAAATTGTTTACAAAAAAAAGATGAGAAATATGGTATTTGAAGATTATTACGATGAATTTTACAACGGTCGAAGGTCGTTAGAAGACCCTTATCGTAAGGTCACAATTTCAAAAGACAATTACAATAAGCTCATGGAAACAGCGGAAAAATACGAAATGCTAGTGAAAAAAATGGATCAAGTTCTAGCAAGAAAAACAGAGTTAGAAAATCAAATAGAAATTTTAAAAGAAGATGGTAGACGATTTAAGGATTTAGAGGAGAAAACTGAGAAATATTTAAATTCATTATTAAGAACTCAAGCAGACTTCGATAACTACAAAAAAGCAAATCAACGAGAGAACGAGAGATATAGAGCGCTAGTCAAAGAAGATATGTTGAAGATATTAATCAAACACTATGAAGATTTGTTAAGAGCTTATAACGTGTTGGATTTAATTGAAAAGGGAGAGTCAGTAAAAAAGGGTTTCAAAATGATTATCGAAAATTTTGAAAAGTTCTTAGAAGACGAGGGAGTAAAACCTATGCAATGTGAAGGGGAAAAATTCGATCCTTACAAACACGAAGCATTAATGGTCGAGGAGAATGAAGAGCTCCCTGAAAATATTATAATAGAAGAATTAAATAAAGGTTATTATTTAAATAACAAGATATTGAGACCCGCTGGGGTTAAGATATCAAAAAACAAATCTAACATATAAATTTAAACAAAAATGATAATAAAAATTACAAAAAAAAGAAGTGAGAAAATATGGGAAAAATAATTGGTATAGATTTAGGAACATCCAATTCAGCTGCTGCTGTATTAGTAGGTGGCAAACCTACGATTATTCCTAGCGCCGAAGGTAATACTTTAGGTGGAAAGGCTTTTCCTTCCGTTGTAGCATTTACAAAGGATGGACAAAGGTTAGTAGGAGAGCCTGCGAGAAGGCAAGCGATTTCAAATCCAGATCGAACGATTACAGCTATAAAGCGTAAGATGGGAACTTCCTATAAAGTGAAGATCGATAACAAAGAATACAAACCACAGGAAATTTCGGCGATGATTTTAAGAAAAATCAAAGAAGACGCGAGTGCTTATTTAGGTGAAGAAGTAACGGATGTTATTATTACGGTACCTGCCTATTTTAACGATAATCAAAGACAAGCTACGAAAGACGCGGGAGAGATCGCGGGATTAAATGTTAAACGTTTAATTAACGAACCAACTGCCGCAGCTGTAGCATACGGGTTAGATAAAAAAGATGCGAGATTAAAAATCGCAGTTTTAGATCTAGGCGGTGGTACATTTGATGTTACAGTAATGGAACTTGACAATCAAGTCTTTGAAGTAATTTCGACAGCCGGAGATACTCAATTAGGTGGAACTGATATGGATAGGCTACTTGTAAACTACGTTGTTAATGAATTTAAAAATCAAGAAGGCGTTGACTTAAGTAAAGATTCTATGGCAATGCAAAGAATAAAAGAAGCTGTTGAAAAGGCTAAAATTGAATTATCTACTTCAGTTTCGACTGATATTAATTTGCCTTACATAACTGCGACTGATGCTGGTCCAAAACATCTAGCTTTGAGCCTTACAAGAGCAAAATTAGAACAGTTGATCGATCCAATTTTAAAGAGATTAGAAGCACCTATCATTAAAGCTTTGAACGACGCAGAATTAAAAAAGGGAGAAGTTGGTAAAGTAATTTTAGTTGGTGGTCCAACGAGAATGCCAAGTGTTCAAAAAATATTCGAAGATTTCTTAGGAAAAAAGCCTGAAAGAAGCATTGATCCAATGGAATGCGTTGCTATGGGAGCTGCAGTTCAAGGTGGAATACTAACAGGAGAGGTAGAAGACCTCTTGCTCTTAGATGTCACTCCATTATCATTAGGAGTTGAGACCTTAGGCGGCGTATTTACTAAGTTGATTAATAGAAACACTACGATTCCAACTAAGAAATCTGAAACTTTCTCTACAGCTGCTGATAATCAACCCGCAGTAGAGATTCATGTATTACAAGGAGAAAGACCAAAAGCTGCTGACAACATAACTTTAGGAAAGTTTCATTTGACGGGGATACCACCAGCTCCACGAGGTATACCTCAAATCGAAGTGACCTTTGATATCGATCAAAACGGTATTATCAACGTATCAGCTAAAGATAAAGGAACTGGAAAAAGTCAATCGATAACGATAACTGCATCAACTAAGATGTCAGAAGATGAGATTAATCAGAAAGTAAGAGAGGCTGAGAACTACGCTGAAGAGGATCAGAAATTTAAAGAATTGACTGAAACAAAGAATCACGGTGAGGCATTAATATATCAAACTGAGAAGTTGCTGAAAGAAAATGAATCGGTAATAGGAGATTTAAAATCTAGTATTTTAGAAAAAGTCTCTGACCTTAGGAGTGCAATGGAATCTGAAGATGTAGTTCGAATAAAGAGTTCAATGGAAACTTTACAAAATTCTTTACATGAAGTTTCTTCTAGAATGTATGGACAACAACCAGGTCAAACTGAAGGTGCTCCACCAGGAGGTACGGGTGGAGATAACTATGGATATGAGGGTAAGACTACAGACGAAGTTGAAGAAGAGCAATTCCGTAGAGCGACAGGTCAAGACGATGGCGTAGTAGATGCTGAAT
>JAGXOB010000237.1 GCA_019894735.1 Promethearchaeota archaeon
TCTAAATTTTGATTTGCTATTTCAACTAGTATTTCGGTCACAATATAGGAGGGATTGTATAATTTGCGCAAAGCTTTTCCGTCTTTTAACTTTTGTATAAGATTTTCAAAAAGTCTAGAAGATAAAAGAGTTCTAACAGTTAAGAGTTGGTTTTCTTTTAAAATAATGAATATTTGTTGGACCTGAAAATTCTCTGGACTATTAACAATAGCTGCACTAATCATATGGTAAATGTGGTGTATTTTACATTCTTGTAGTGGCTTAAGTTTTTTTATACAATCAATAATATTTGGATCTTCCTTTAAAATTTTTGATAATAATTCAAAATCTTTTTTGGAAGGATCTTCAAAATCAATCCAGAGCCAATCTGCTGTTTGCTCGATTTTTTCCAGTTGTTCAATAGAACCAATTTTATCTTCACGAATAGTTTTCTTTTTAAAGGTATAACTTTGCATAAAGTTAGCCAAATTTACTTTATGTTGATACTCATTTAAAAGAATAGTTATTTGAAAGTGGTGGCTGTTATTAGAATGAACAAATAAATGCGCTTTATTTGTTAATTCGAGAGCGAGAAAGTGTTTTCTCTTAAAAATTTTTGTATAACTGTTTTTTATGAATATTCAGTTTTAGATAATTGAAGGTCAGTATGACGTAATTGTACTGGCTATTAATTGTGCTATGTGATTGTTGCTAAAGTCTTTTCTATTTGGTCATAGTCTGGTTCAACTTTTGGGTCGTCTGTTATCCATGTGTATCGTATTATGCCTTTTTTGTCAACTATGAAAATTGAACGCTTAGCGACAGAGTAGCCTTCAAGTTCCCTAAAATTAGTTTTCTCAACTCCATATTTCTTAATAACTTGTCCTTTGTAATCACTTAATATCGGAAACGGCAATTTGTTCTTTTCAGCAAAAGCCTGATTAACAGCAGGATCATTTGTACTAATTCCTATCACTTGAGCTTTTAAACCTATTAAACGAGCCACTGAATCTCGAAAAGCGCACATTTCTTTTGTGCAAGTAGCTGTAAAAGCACTTATAAAAAAAGCAATTACAACGTTTTTGTTTAAGAACTCTGATAAATTTTGGAGTTTACACTCTGTACCTGGTAAGAATTCTGATAAACTTCGGAGTTTGCACTCTATATCTGGTAAATTGAAATTTGGTGCTAAATCTCCAACTTTTATTCTGATAGGCAATCAAATATCCCCCACATCTACTACACTTCCAATATTATAAATAATATCTGAGAAATTTAAGAGAACTTATTTTTCCATTCTCTCTTTGATGCACTTCTTATGATTAAATAATTATTACGACTCATATACAAATCTGTTTTATTGAAGGTGATAGCCCAATTAGTTCCTAATCTTATTATCATCACTTTTTCTTCTAAATCCATAATGAATAAAAAAGATCAAAGTTTAAAAGAGTTTTATCCCTTACTATTAAACAATGTCGGCAGAAGATTGTTTTAAGAATATTTTAGTTCCTGTAGATAGTTCAACTTCATGTCTTTATGCTAAACAATTGGCTGTTTTGATTGCAAAGAATTTTGACTCTAGAGTTAAAGCAGTGCATGTGGTTTCGCATGATTTTATGCACCCAGAGTTCAAAGCTCATCATAATTTGCCTCCTCTGGTATTAACCGAGTTAGATAGAGTGTATTTGGAAGCAGGAAAAAAGATCCTCAGACAAGCCGAAGGTTTTTTTATTCACGAAGGAATATCAGTTGAATCTGAACTTGTTAAATCTGAAGATCCGGCTGAAACTATTCTGCAAATGTCAAGTAAAGAGCCTTGTTCTCTCGTAATCATTGGAAATCGAGCAAAGACGCAGAGTAAACGGTATGAATTGGGAAGCGTTACAGAAAAAGTCTCAAGGTATTCATCATGTCCGGTTTTAATAACCAAAGGTAAGATGAATATTCGTCACTTGCTCGTGGCTGTTGATGGGTCAAAGCAAGCAATTAAGGCCGTAGACTATGCAGTTGCGCTAGCAAAGCGCTTTAAAGCTCGAATCACTTTGTTGCATGTAGAAGAGGCAGGGCTATTTAAACTGAAACCAGATGTTGCCAAGAGGGTTGGTGAAGAAATCCTGCTGGAAGCTGAAAGTAGGATGAATGGCGTAACTTTTGTAAAGAAGATGAAGACTGGTACTCCCTCAGAAATAATTTTGAAAATGGCTTGGCTTGGAGATTTTGATTTGATTGTTATGGGTAGCCGAGGCATTAGTAGCATTAAGAGATTTTTGCTTGGTAGTGTTAGTGCAGATGTGAGTATGCATGCACGCAGATCAGTACTGTTGATAAGATAATTGGATGTACATATCAAACTAATTTTGTAAAACAAGAGAACAATTTCCAAAAAATCTTGAAACATTCCTCCTATCCATCTTTTTTTTATAATTAGAATCTGGTTTAATGTGAGAGTGCTTGTTTAATAACTAACCTTTTAAGGTAGTTTTTTAACAATTTATTGAGGGCCATTTTGGTATCTGAAACTGAATCTCTTATAGCATATACCTTCTTAAAAAATAAAATAATCGATCCAGGGTTTTGTACATTATGTGGCGCATGCGAAATTGCTTGTCCATTAGGTGCGCTGCATTTAAAAACTGAAAAAGTTGAACGTCTCACTGATTGTTCAAAAGGATTAGATTTATGCCCGATTTGTTATGAAATATGTCCTCATTCTGAAGCGCTCTTGCTTAGGAGTTTGAGTTTTGTGGCAGATGCGCCGGTTAAAAACGAAGCAGTTGGTTATTACCGAAAAATCGTGCTTGCTCAAGCCGGTGATTCCCAACTAAGATCTCAAAGTCGGGGTGGCGCTGTTGTTACTTCTCTGTTAAAGTATGGTATGGAAAGTGGATTTTTTGATAGTGCTATTGTCACTCAAGCTGAATCCCAAAACCCTAGTAAACCAGTCCCCAAGGTTGCTATCGTACCCGATGATATTCTTTCTGCAATAGGAAGCAAGTTTTTTCCTTCCTCAGTAGCCACAGCTTATGGAAGTGCCGTCTATGGC
>JAGXOB010000238.1 GCA_019894735.1 Promethearchaeota archaeon
GTAAAGGTTGTTACTGTTTTTGGTTTTACGTTGTCAAAAGCTTTATGAATATTTGAAATTAACTTTGGAAGTTTTTCAATTGTAGTGGTAACATTTTCATGTGTTCCTGTAATTTCTATTTCATAATCGCCTAATTTGACACGTAACGTGAAAGGTTCTGGTTTGCCTGTAGATTTTGGTTCTTTTTGAACTTTTATTGGCATATAAGTTTCTCTTCTGTTTTTTATTATAAATTACCATGATATAGTTTTTCTTGAAGTATGTGCTAAATCATGTTTTGGATTTAATTGATGATATAATGTTCAAATTGCTTATAAACCAATAGTTAATTTTTTAATATGAAATTATTATTCTACTAAATTTTTTCCCTGGTTTGTTTTAACTGCTAAACTAAAAAACATAGAAAATGCAGTCTTTTTTTTGATTTTAGATTATTGGGATTATTAGCAAACTGTAAATTTGAAGAATGCGTATGGTTTTTAAGAAGTTGTGATTTTGCGGTTAAAAAAAGGGAATTAAATTTTAAGGAAGCAAAAGAACTAGTTCTAAAGATAGCTGAATCAAAAAACCAGCTTATGGAGTTTGGGATTATTAGGAAGGGAGATGAAATAACTAATGACTATGCTAGATGGTTTTGTTCGAAAAAGTATGATTTGAAGTTAAACGATAAAGAATCGGGCTATAGCGGTTTTTCTAGATTTAAAGAAAGAGTTAAAATCGTGAGCAGAATTGGAGTGGATACTAATTTTAAAAGCACTTTTGATGGAATACAAATAGAAATGTTTGATTATCTTTTTGTAGTTTTCATAAATGAAAAAAATTGGATGATCGAGGCTATCTATAAAGTATCTAGTGATATTGTAAAAGATTTTCTTAATTTGGATCAAAGAAATATTTTTAAATGGAAAAGAGAAGTGCGATCATTAAGCTTGCAGATATATCCCGATGAGGAAAATATGATTTTGCTATGAGTATAAAAAGCTCAAATTAAAAAAAAGTAGAAAACGCTATTCTTTAATTCTTTCTCTAATTATTTTGCTTATTAAACTAGGATCAGCTTTTCCTCTAACTTTGCTCATTACGATTCCCATTAGCATCCCAAAAGATTTCTTGCCAAGTTCTTCTATATTTTTTTTGTTTTTAGCAATTACTTCGTCTATAATATTGATAATTTCTTTGTTGGAGTACATTTTTAGCTCTAAAGAAACCAAAGCATCATATAGATTATCTGAATCGTTTTTTGAAAACCATATAAATATGTCTTCAATTGCTTCTTTTGTTAGTTTTCCTTCGCTCAAACCTTTGAAAATATGGATTATTTGTTTGTCTGAGACTTTTTCAACTTTTATTGCATCTCTCTTTAAGGCTTTTAGAGTTTCAGTTAAAAATACTGCGACTGTAGTAGGATTTACTTTATTGTTTTTAACAATAGATTCAAACAATGTAAAATAATCAGAGTTTAATATCTGAGTAGCTAATTTCTTGTTAATGTTATTTTCTTTTATTAATCGGATGATCTTTTTTTCTGCTGGTTCAGGCAAATTAGCATTGATTTTGTTTAGAAGGTTTTTTGTAATTAGAAGTGGGGGAATATCTGTTTCTGGATACATTCTTGCAGCTCCAGGTCTTGGTCGCATATAACAAGAAAGACCATTTAAAGTTGCTTTTCTTGTTTCTGCTGGAACTCCGATTATTGCTTCCTTTGCTCTATCAACTACAGCATCTAATGCATCCTTTGCATTTTCAGGTGAATCAGCAACAAAAACTATTGCGTCATGATTTGAAGCTTTAACTTTATCTTTTAAAACATTAATTTCTTCAGTTGTAATGTCACATGCAGGCATTTCATCAGTATGAAATATGCCCCCAACACGACCCCAGTATCTAGCTCTATCAGCAAGTTCAGAGCCTAAACGAAAGTTAGGCATAAGTTCTCGTTTCAGATAACCAGCAAAGCCTTCAAGTTTAACTGCAAAAACTTTCTGGTTTTTTTGTATTGATTTTTTTATTAGCTTACAATTTGTTTTATTAAAAACGTCAGTTACTTCAATAAAATTCTTTGTTAGGGAATTGGTTTTCATATTTTTTTTCTGCAGTTCTTCACTTATTTTTATTAGATTAATTTGTCGCTTAATTTCATATTCCAAAACTACTGATATGAGGTCAAGTTCTTGAACTCCTTTAATCTCAATTAAGGCTCCTTTAGTAAGAGAAATGTTTAGATCTTGCCGAATTGTTCCCAACCCCCTCATCGCTTTACCTGTGTCTCTTAGTATTCGTCCAAGCACTAAGGCTACATCTTGAGCTTCTTTTGGAGAATAAATAACAGGTGCTGTTGCTACCTCTATAAGCGGGATACCTAGACGATCTAGGCGATAACTGATGATTTTTCCGTTTTTTTCTGTACCTGTTTTCCGGGCAGCGTCTTCTTCTAGACTTGCATGCTGGATTTGCACAATTTTATCACCAATTTTTATCCATCCATCCATTGCAATAACACATGTTCGTTGAAAACCAGTTGTATTTGAACCATCTATCACAATTTTTCGCATAATATGGATTTCATCCACTGGTTTTGCGTTCATCATTAATGCTGCTGTTAGTGAAATTTCTACAGCTTCTTTGTTCAAAGTATGGGGTGGTTCTTCATCCATCTCTACTAAACAAGTGCTTTTTTTATTAGCTTCATATCTGAACATAATTCCTTTTTGAAATTCAAAAAAAGCTGCAGGATCTATTTGTCCTAATTCACTTTGAGTAGGACGAAGTCTGCGTAAAAAAGTTAATTCCGGTTCTTCTTTGAAAAAAAGTGGTTTACATTCGCAAAAAAGTTTAGTTTTGGTATTAAGTTGTTGATGGATTTCTAAACCAATTTTTAATCCAAGTTTTGAATAATCAGTTGTCATCTTTGAAATCTCCTTGTTTATAGATCTCTGCTGGAAGAGTTCGTGGAGAAAATTCTCCTGAAATATTAGTTTTTAGCAGATTTTTTGCTGCTTCAATCTGGTTGGTTTGACCTAAGACC
>JAGXOB010000023.1 GCA_019894735.1 Promethearchaeota archaeon
AAATTAATGAGTCAAAATCATAAATTACTCCAAGATATTACGGTTTCTGGAGAAATTAACGATCGATTGGTTGATATAGCGTTAAACCATGGAGCTCTAGGTGCTAAAATGACGGGTACTGGTCGGGGCGGATTGGTTATTGCTTTAGCCGAAAACGAAGAAGTCCAGAACAATATCGCTAACGCTATAGAAAAGGAAGGCTACGACGCCTGGAAAACAATGATAGGATGAGTGTAAAGTAGACTTGAAGAGCAATAAAAAAATAATACTGTTGAAACTAGGAGGAAGTTTACTTACTGATAAAAACAAACCATTCTCAATTAGAAAAGAAGTTGTTAAAAGCGCAGTAGACCAAATAATTGAAGCTAATGAAAAATTGATTATAATTCATGGTGGTGGCTCGTTTGGTCACCCCCTAGCAAAAAAGTATAGTGTTTCTAAAGGATTGGATAAATCTATTCCCAATCAAATTTATGGAATAGCTGAAACTCACCAATCGATGAACAAGTTCAATACTTATTTAATTAATCAATTCTTAGAGAAAAAATATCCTGTTTTATCGATACAAACTTCTAGCATATTTATTAAGGATTCTGATATCATCTCAACCAATTCACTAGATGTTATTGAAACTGCTTTAGATCTCGGCATAATGCCGATATTGTATGGTGATATTATCCTTGATAAGCAGGGTTCCTTCTCGATTATTTCCGGGGACCAAATAATTTTAGAGTTATGTCGAAATCTAACTAAATATTATGTCTCAAAAGTTGTTTTTGCAATGGAATCAGATGGGTTATATATTGTTGATGAAGAAAATAAAAATAATTGTAATTTAGTTACAGAATGTTATTCCAACGAGTTAGACAACTTAAATTTAGCAGATCTCGGTCAAAAGATAGATGTTACAGGCGGTATCAAAGGAAAACTTAATTTTATCAAGAGTATTTGTAAATCCAAGATTCCCGTTCAATTAATAAATGGATTAATCGAAGGCTATATTCATAAATCGTTAAAGAATCAAATTTTAAATTGTACAAATATATTAATTAATGAATAATTTCACAATATGACTAGTAGCAATTTTGAAAAAGAAAATATGCCGAAACCAGAACGAACTAAAGAAATATTCAATAGAAAGGAAGAGCATCTAAAAATTCCGATAGAATATGATGTACAGCATTCTATTAACTATTTCGACGATATTAAACTTAATCACCATGCGATTCCGGAAGTTGATCTCGAGGAGATTGATCTTACATTTAACTTCTTTAATAAACAAATTTCAGCTCCTATTTGTATTTCTGCTATAACAGGAGGACACCCGGTTTCAAAAGAGATCAATAAAATACTTGCTAAAGCTGCTGAAGAAGAAAATATTATTATGAGTGTCGGAAGTCAACGAATTGGCTTAGAGGAACCTTCAACTATAGACTCTTTTAATATCGTACGCGAGGTTGCTCCTACTATTCCTGTTATTGGAAACTTGGGTTTAGGACAGGTAAGTTCACCTTATTTTAAACAAGAGGACTTGAACGCTTGCATCGATATGATAAACGCTGATGCGATGGCTATTCATCTTAATGCTTTGCACGAATTAGTACAATATAAGGGGAATATCTCTTATGGCAATTTTAGACGAAATTTTAAGAAAATAAGAGGTAACACTAAGATACCCCTCATCGCAAAAGAAGTAGGTTCTGGGATTAATCAAGATGTTGCTTCGATTATTGATGAATTAGGTTTTGACGGTTTTGATGTTGGAGGGGCTGGGGGTACGAGTTTTGCAGCGATAGAATCAAAGCGTAATAATTTTGATAACGATAAATATTCCAGAAACCCTGCCGATGTTTTTAGAGAATGGGGAATTCCTACTCCCGTCAGTATCGTCAATGTACGAAAAGCATCCCAAAAATTAACTATTGCTACTGGGGGATTAAAGACAGGAATTGACATTGCTAAATCAATTGTGCTCGGTGCTGATATTGGCGGTTTTGCTTATAAATTCTTAAAATCCTCATGGCAAGATCGGAAAGAAAACACGATAGCAAATACAATAAGGGAAATAAGAACGCTGAAAAATGAATTACGCTCTAGTTTGTGGTTAATGAATTTAAACAATTTGAGTGAATTGAAAAACAGACGGGAAAAATGCGTTATTATTGGCGATTTATACTTGTGGTTAAATCAAAAGTAAGATGCATAATTATATTCTAATATTTTACTTATCTCCCCATCTTTTGATTCCGCTATCAATACCCATTTGATCAAGAACTCTCCCTACAAAATATTCATTTAATTCTTTGATACTTTTAGGTTTTATGTAATAAGATGGAATCGGTGGAGCAATAACGACTCCCAATCTTGATAATTTTAACATATTTTCTAGGTGAATTGCACTGAATGGACTTTCTCTTACAACTAAAATAAGTTTTCTTCGCTCCTTTATTATAACATCTGCTGCTCTGGTGATCAAGTTATCTGCATATCCATTAGCAATAGCTGCTAATGTCTTCATAGAGCATGGAATTATTACCATAAGATTGTTCTTGTAAGAACCACTAGCCGGTCCTGCTGTAAGATCATTAACATCGTAATATTTATCTGATAATTCAATTATGTCACTTATGTTATAATCAGTTTCAATGTTAATGATTTTCTTAGCTACTTCTGTGATTACTAATTCGGTCGTCTTACCATATTTTTTCAACTGTTTTAACAAGATTACCGCTAACTCTACACCACTAGCACCGGTAATTGCAACAAGTACCAAACACTTTCACCTTTAATAATAAGTATATATGGATTTTAGAATTTTCTTTCCAATACAAATTTTAGTAAATTTTCGAAAAATTCTATCTCGGAATCGTTTACAACTGGTTTTAATTTTTCAAGTGCATCACTAGCTTCATCGTAATATTTTGTGGCGAGTTTTCTACAAATATCAATTACATCTGCTTCCATAAATAAGTCTTTTACTTCTTGGACATCTTCACTACTTATTTCTGATTTAGAAAATAAATTCAGTAAGTCGTCTTTCTTTTTTGCTTCTAATCTGTTCATAGCTTCAATTAGCAAGCATGTACGTTTTCCTTCACGAATATCTCCATCTGTAGGTTTTCCAGTTACTTTTTCGTCTCCAAAAGTTCCTAAGACATCATCAATTATTTGAAAAATTATCCCTAAGTTGATCCCATACATTGATAAAAGAGGAGTGTATTCTTTTTCAACTTGTGCGTAATTTGCTCCAATCAAGATCGATTTTTCTATAAGAGCTCCAGTTTTAAGAGAAATCATTTGGATATACTCATCCATCGATAAACTACTCTTATTTACCATATCGATTTCTATTAACACACCGTGAATCACTTCAGTAAAAGCCTGTCTGTAATAATAAATCGAATTGAGATTCAAATCTCTTGAAAAGTCTTGGTTAAAATACGCATCTGCACCCATAATAAAAGTAGTATCTCCCCCAATAATGCCTATGCTCGTTCCAAAATCTGCGGCACCCATTTTTTCGTATTGATTTTTTAAGTAATATTGTTGAAACCTATAATGAAACGCAGGATTTCCCCGTCGAAAATCATCCTTATCGATAATATCGTCATGAATCAAGGTTGCATTATGTAAAAACTCAATCCCTACGCTGGGTCGAACAATTTCGTCTGCAATCTTTTTAGTGATTCCATTATAAGTGGCGATAGTAAGCAGTGGTCTTATTCTCTTACCACCAACCAAGAAATAATCTTTTATTTCCGAATAATAATCTATAAGAAACTTATTGTTCATACTGTTTATTCTTTCATCAAAAATAGATGCTATCGTTGCGTTTATTTTGGGAACATACAATTTTGTGTAAGGTATAAATTTAATAAGATTTCACCTAATCCATTAATTTTCTCATAACTATTTGGGAACTACGGTAACTTTCCCATAGTTTTAAGAATTTTTTTAAGTTTTCATCACTTTGAAATATCTTATCTCGGGCAATCCTTTTCGCTTTCAAAACTCTAAGAAAATTGCGATCTAAAGATTTTTCGTAAGTCAAGCCTAATTTATCGAGCTTATCTCGTTTCTCGCAAGTTTTTATAGAATCAATAGCGATTTGTCCCGACATCATTGCATATGGAATTCCTTTTCCTGAGATGGGATCAACAATTCCACCAGCGTCTCCTACAGCAAAAACATTATTCTCGTAAAGTTTGGGTCTTAATCCTACAGGGATTAAATGAGGTTTAAAGATGTCTAATGTTGAATTATTTAGCGCTTGCTTAACAAAAGGGAGTGCCGTAAATCTTTTAAATTCCTCTCTAGAATTCTTTACTAAATTTATCTGATTCCCCCATCCTACTGTAATTTTATCTTCTTTGGGGAACAACCATGCATAACCCACAGTAATCAGACTTTTTATACCGAAAAAAAGATGAACTGAATCCGATCCTAAGTGTTTATCTATACTAGATATCGATGTCTTTCTCTCTTCCGTAATTGTTAGTATGATGTCTTTACTAGCAAAAAATGGCCAATTTAATAATTTTAAAGTCGGAGAATTTACACCATCAGCAGCAATTACATATTTCGCCGAGTACTTATCTTTATTAGTGGTTACTTCGTATGAGCCATTTTTTTGTTCCACGTTAATCATGGTCTCTTTTTCCTTTAAAAGCGCTCCGCTATCAACCGCCATATCAGTTAGAAACTTATCAAAAGTACTTCTCCAAACAACTCCGCCCTTACCTTTTTTACTATAAGTTTCTCCATCGACATGGTGCAATTCTAATGATTCAATAACCCTACCAATTTTGTCCTCAGGGTAATCGATTTCTTCTACGAGCTCCCACGCAATAGCACCACCGCACGCTTTATACCTGCCATTATCGCTAAGCACTTCTTTTTCAATGATACACGAAGAGTAACCATTTTCAGCAGCAGTTTTTGCCGCAAATGATCCTCCTGGACCTGCACCTATAATAATGATATCAAAATTTTTCATAGCATATCATAGTTTATACATCAATGTTTTTTGTAGTAAAGAAAAGCTAGAATAAAAATCGTTTCACATAATCAATAGTATTAAATATATATATAATACATAAAATTAAACATAAAGGAGGATTAAACCTAAACTTCGATTACTATATTTTTTTTAACTTTAAATAGATTTAAAATTATTCCTTAATTTATTTCTTAAAGATTTACAAAGGAGAATCAAGAAAAGATGAATTCTTATAGATTTATTGATAAAATTGGTCATTATTCTGGGAATAGACGGTTAGATTGCCAGAACCTTGAGGAACCCGACGCAGATACTGAAAAAGTTAGGGAAAGGTGGTTAAGATCTAACAGAGAAATATCACTCAAGCGAAGATTAAGGTTGTGGAAAAATACTTGTCCAGAGTTAGAAGATTTAATCATTCATCAAGTTGGAGAATCCCACATCGATTGTGCTTGGATGTGGAGGTATGAACAAACACGAAAAAAAGCACAAGTTACTTTTAAAAAGGCAGTACTTCATGCTAAAATGTTCCCAGAAACGTTTTGCTTTGCTTTAAGCGAACCATTGCTTTTAGAGTGGATTAAACAGGATGATCCCGCGCTATTTAAGCAAATTCAAGCGACAGTAAAGGCGGGAAACATTGAACTCGTAGGCGGATCCTATGTTGAGCCCGATTGCATGATGCCCTCGGGAGAATCGTTTGTAAGGCAAAGGTTATACGGGATGCGATTTTTTAGAGAAAATTTTGATATCCTTCCTAAAGTGGAATGGTTTTTAGATTCTTTCGGGTATAATCGTGGCTTACCTCAAATATTAACCAAATCAGGAGCAAAATACTTTTGGACAACAAAAATTACCTGGAATCTCCAAACAACCTTTCCCTTTGTGAATTTTTGGTGGCAAGGACCCGATGGCTCCAAAATATTGACAGGGCATTTTAACATGGGAGATGGTCCCATAAGTTCTTGGGAAAAGTTCGGGATAGGCCATCATTTGTTAACAGATAATGGCCAAAAAAGTTGGAACTATAAAGATAATTATGATGATCTCATTAATCATGTAGGAGAAGAATATTGTCCTCATGTTGGATATTTCTTTGGGTTGGGTGATGGGGGTCACGGACCTACTCATAAGGAAGTCGCAATAGCAAATGAACTAGCTAAACTTCCTATGTTTAAATGGAGTCGTGTGGAAAACTTCTTCGAGGAATTAAATAAATATTCAGAAAGATTTCCAATTTGGGACGATGAATTATATCTTGAAAATCATCGGGGATGCTTTTCAAATCATTCGGACGTTAAAAGAAATAATCGCAAATTCGAAAATAATTTAATCTCGCTTGAAAAATTGGCTGTTTTAACCTCGTTAATTACCCCTAATTATAGTTATCCTAGTGAGCAATTTGAGCAGCTTTGGAAAATAACCTTAAAAAATCAATTTCATGATGTCTTACCCGGCAGTTCCATACCTGAAGTATATGATGATTGTTGGGATGATTGGAAACTGCAAGATAGCTTGATCTCCAATATGATAAAAGAAATAGGATCGAAATTATTATCCCAAAATAATGAGAAGAGTTCTAAATCTGGCGAAAAATTCTTTCTATTCAACTCTCTCCCTTGGGAAAGGACATCAAGACTTTTTATACCCACTTCAGTTGTAGGTCAAAGTACTTCAGAAGAAAAAGATTGGAAACCTAATCCTGCGAAATTAATCTCTTTAAACTCAGAGAATTTAGAATTCTATTGTCAACCAGTTTCCAAGGAAGATAAGAGTTGGAAGGACTCCAGACCCGCCGGCTGGTGGACTATCATTACATTAAAGTCATTATCCATAACTCCTTTTAAAGTAACTCTAACAGAAGAAAAATCAGATAAAACTGAAATCAATGTTTCTTCATATAAAATTTCAAACGGAATCACCCATCTAGAACTAAGTGAAACCACGGGTGCATTAGTAGAATTACGAGGGGAAAATCTTAACAATGGAACAAATCTTTTGGAAGGAATCTCGTCTAATCTCACCAAAGGCTTTATCGACGATGATAAAAAGTTTCCTGCATGGAATCTTACTCCTGAATACTGGAATTTTCCCTTGGATTTACCCAATGATCGTGGGGTGGAAATTGAAGTGGTAGATAATGGTCCTGTTTTTGCTTCTATTCAAATTAACCGTTTATTAGGAAAGGATGTCGTTATTCAAAAAATCACATTATTTAAAACGCTACCTGAAATATATCTTGAATATATTACCGATTGGAATCAAACAAATACGATGCTCAAAATTAAATATAGCACTGCAACAAAATCCGAGATAGCCACTACTGATGGAGCATATGCAATAATAAATTTTAAAACCAAACCGGAAACTCCTTGCGATAAGGCACGGTATGAGAAAATTTGCCATAAATTCGTTGACGTGAGCTCTCCTGATAAAAGATGGGGTATTGCACTAATAAACGAAGGAAAATATGCATTTGATGTTAATGGTGGTGATATTAAATTGACTCTTTTGCGATCTTGCATATATACTCCTCCCTCTCCTGAAGCGTGGGTGAATTTAGAAAGAGAGCTTAATCGAGATCTAAATAATCATGAGGTACCAAAATTCAGTGAACTCGGACCATTTCGATGTAATTATTTATTATATCCTCATAGTGGAAGTACTTTAACCAACCGAGATAACACAGCAAATTCAAAAGTAAGAAGAAAAGCAGAAGAATTTAATAATCCAGTCATAATTATACCCCTAGAAGGAATTAATGAAATTGAAAATCGATCATTATTAAACGGAGAATCTTTGTTGGAAGTTTCACCTTCAAACATCAGTTTAGGAGCCTTAAAATACGAAGAGTGGCAGAAAGATAATTCAGTTATTATCCGATTTTTTGAAGGTTGTGGACTCTCCGCGTCAGCTGAAGTAAAAATTCATCCAAAAATAGCAAAAATGATCAAGAAAATAGAAGAAACCGATTTGTTGGAAAGGTCTTTAAATCAAAATCCCAAATGGAATAAAAATGAAGGTATATTCAGCTTTAATATGGATAAATTTGAAATTCGCAGTTTTAAATTCATATTCAGATAAATTTTTTTCTAACTTATTTTATCTTTTGAATTATTATTTAAGTTTTGATTAAGAATAATCAAAAACTGATTTTCCAACAACGCTGTAGTGGGGCTTTTCTCCAATCAGATTTAGAAGTGTTGGTACCATATCAGTAGTTTTACAATATAAGAGGTCCAGTTTCGGGATGTTTGAGGAACCACCAATTATAAATGGCACCGTCATAGACTTCTTTAGCCCAATATCATGAGAATACGGAGAAGATGCCTTAGTTTCCCCGTGCTCGTATCCAAATCCATATTCACCAAGCGTAGATGTTACAATATCACAAGATCGAGGATTTTTTAAATAGCGTGGAACTTGGTCAACGATCATAGGAAAATCTATTTGATTAGTTACTTTGAGCCACTCATCAATGGTATGACCCTTGTTATCTAAAAGGCGAGCAGATTCCTCAAATTCGCTATATTTATAAAAATCTTTGGTATCGGGGATATATTTTGTCTTTTGTTTTATTCCATGTCCCTCATACTCGATCCTATCTTTAAATAGTTTCCCGGTCTTTTCGTCTCGATGCTCTAAATAAATGATACCCTTATCGGGCGTATTATCATCGTCTCGATAATACATTAATTTTATCCCTGGAATTTTCCATAGAGTCTCAAATAAGTTCAATTTCTTACTAGCTGGGCCACTGGAAACAAATTCTTTTAATTCACTATGCTTTGGATGATGAAACCAATCTTTGCCACGGAAATTAAAAAATCCTACGCCACCCATATATGCGTCAAAATCTCCCGTTCCTTTTCTCGGGAGATATTGTGTTAATCCTTTCTCTTTAAAAAAAGGTTCAATATCGTACATTTTTTCTGCTTTATAATTTCCATGGTCAGAAATTATTCCAATCGCGGTAGAATCGAAATATCCCGTATTTTTTAGAGTTTTAATAAGAGTCCCAATATATTTATCGCATTTAACTAACTCGGTAATATATTCTGGATGATCAAATCCTTTATGATGCATTAAATCGTCAGTTTTAGGAATGTATGCAACAGTTACTTTTGGAACATCATTATTTTCAAAAATACTATTAGGATCTTTGAAGACATTTTCAACCCCTTTTAGTATTGAAGCAGTTGTATATTCTTCTGGCGGTATAAGTATTGAACCCCGATTAATAAGATTCAATGAACTTAAAAAATTGCCTTCTCCCGCTTGTTCAAAAATAGTCTGACAATTTACGCCTAAATCATTATTTAACTTTAAGAGATGACTACCTTTTCCGGCATTCCGGATAAATGGAAACTTTTTACCTTCTACTGGAGGATCTGATCTTCCAACCCAATGATACATAGGAAGCCCACTACCCTCTTTTGGGAAGTATCCCGAATAAGAGCCAATAATTATGTTACTATAGCAAGGGAAAGTAATACTAGGGAATGAAGTGGTACAGTTCTTAGAAGAGATTCCATTTTCCGCAATTTGAGCTATATTAGGCAACCTTCCTTTATCTATTAGATCAAACAAATGAGATGATCTAACATCATCTATTAATATTAATATTACTTGATCTACTAAACTACTTCGGGTCATAATGAATACATAAATATTTTTTTAGTATGTAAATTCTTTTTGAAATAAGAACTTTGTTTCGCACGTTTATAATCCTTATTTTCACGCAGAATTAAGAAAAATTTTTGTTGAATGCTATATTTACTTAGACAAATGAGTGAAGTAGTAGAGAAAAATTTTGTAGTGGGAATTTTAGGGGATAACTTCGATATAAACAATTTAATAGGACAATCCCTAGGTTCTCCCGGAACTAAATCAGATATTCTCTTTTATAATAGGTTGGATCTTAGCTTAAATCAGGTTTTTTGCTGCCTAACTCCTCTTGATTACCCCGAAAAAATAAAACCACTTTTACAGACATTAGTTATTTCTAATATTCACATTCTTGTTATAGACCTGAATACGGGATTGAACGCTTCAATTGGCGAAATTTTAGTTGCTATGGATTTATTTTACCAACTTTATAAAACTAAAACGCTAATAGTAATAGCAGATATCAATTCCAAAACAGAGTGGAAATTGAATGATACGAGAAAGAAAATTGAAGCAATTTTAGGAAGTACCAGTTTAAAAAATACTGCAATTTTCGAACTCAGAACTAAAGAAGATTACGATATTTTAAAAAAAGAAATAATACAATTGGGTGTTAAACTCTTAGAAGAGGGGTCTCGTGATGAAACTGTTACTAAGATCCTCATCGACCATGTTTTTCCCGTGAAAGGTATAGGGACCGTAATACTAGGTATTGTAAAACAAGGAAAAGTTGAGAGTGGCCAATTACTAGAACTTACGGGTTACGAATCCGGAGTAAAAAAGGTTATAATTAGAAGCATCCAAAAACACGATAGGAACTTCAAAGTTGCATACGAGGGTGATAGAGTCGGTCTTGCGCTAAAAGGGAACATTTCCCCTCAAGATGTTAGTCGGGACAATATTTTAGTAAGTCCCGGTGTTTTTAAGCAAGTGAATGAAATAAAAGCCGAAGTTTATATCAATCAATATTTTGCTCCCAAAGGAGGTATCATTAAACCAGGTGATGGCACACAATATTATGGTTTAGTAGGATTAAAAATTTCTCCACTCAAATTTATAGATGGTCAAGACTTACTTCCTGGTAAGAGTGGAAGTGTAAGGATACATTTTGATAAGTTTGTCGTATATGATAGGACGGAACTCAAAGGTATCATAACTGAACAAAATCGCTTTACTAACAAACTACGCATAGTTGGATATTTTTCGCAAATAAAGGACTAAAAATTTATATAAGTTCTAAGAGCTAATTATAAACAATCATTGTAAATTGATTAGTAATTATTTTAATTATGGAAACTGTCCACCAAATATTTTTCAAGAATTCTTCGCGAATGAATGAAGTCGAATCAAATTCAATTGATTTAATTGTAACTTCACCACCTTACCCTATGATAGAAATGTGGGATTCATTATTTTCAAGATTAAACGAGAAAATTCAAGTAGCACTTCAAGAAGGAGCAGGATTTAAAGCGTTTAACCTTATGCATGCAGAGTTGGAAAATGTGTGGCGTGAAGTCGTAAGAATCGTAAAACCCGGTGGAATTGTATGTATCAACCTCGGAGATGCTACAAGAAATATTAGAAATAACTTTCAATTGTTTCCTAACCATGTTAAAACAACAACATTTTTTCAAGACAATGGATTTGTTGCTTTACCTAGCATATTGTGGAGAAAACCAACAAATAGTCCCAACAAGTTCTTAGGATCAGGTATGCTTCCAACTAATGCATATGTTAGTCTTGAACACGAGTACATATTAATTTTTAGAAAAGGCGACGAAAAAAGGAAACTCCCCCCTGCTTTAGAGAATAGGTATCATAGCGCTTATTTTTGGGAGGAAAGGAATAAATGGTTTTCAGATATTTGGCTAGATCTTAAAGGGGTTTCCCAAAAAATGAAAGATCAAATTGGAAACAAAGGAAAAATAAGAGAAAGGTCCGCAGCATTTCCATTAAAGCTGCCCTACAGGCTAATTAATATGTTTTCTATTTATGGGGATACTATTTTAGACCCGTTTTGGGGGACCGGTACCACTACAATCGCCGCGATGATTTCCGGGAGAAATTCTGTAGGTTATGAGATTAATTCTGAGTTCTTGGATCATTTTAATCTTGATCTCAAAGAAATAAAAACATTAGCTCAAACTACTAATACTAAACGAATAAACAACCATATCAAATTCATAAAATCTTATAAGAAGAAAGGAAAAGATCCTAAGTACAAAGCTAGGAATTATGAGTTTTCAGTTATTACAAAGCAAGAAATTGAATTAATGTTATATTCAGTTAATAAATATAGAGAAAATAACAATAAATTTACTATTCTTTATGATAAATTTGAATTGGAGTAATTTATTAGTTTCTACTAATCTTTTAATTGTATATTTTTATTAAATCCTAACTCTCGCAGAGTTTTCATCAAATAACTTTCCTGCATGGGTTTTTTATTTGAATCATTAATCGGGATTTAATCGTGACAATCAACTGATTTTTGGAGATTTAATTTCAAGAAAGCCTCCTCTTGTTTATTCCTTTGCTCTGACTTAACAGATCTATTGACTTGAGACAAAAATTTAATCGCATTATTTTTACCTTCTTTAATGTTTTCAATTAATTCTTCCTTGCTTAAAGCTCCAGATATAGTTAACGCAGTTTGAAACGATTGATCGGGTTCTAACGTTTTAAACTCAATTTGTAAAGCAGATAGAATTTCTCCAGCCTTATCGTGTATTGTATTTGAAAGATTTAAGTTATCAAGATCAATGTTAAAATCTTTTGTTAAACACGTTTCATAATATGTTGATCTAGATAATGGTGAAAATCCAGCGTGTAAACTTGTATGATCGTATTGATAGATTATATCGTTATCATGATCGTATCCAGATAAATCGTTATCAAACCCTTCTAATCCGTTGATATCAAAGTCAAAAACAAAAAACATTGAAAAATCGTTTAAATCGTAGTTAGAAATGTTTTTAACTGTGAAATAAGTATTGATGTAAGGAACTTTTGGACGATTAAAAACGTCAATATATAGTCGAATCAGGGAATTCTTATTGTTTAAATCAATTGGTCGCAGTTTTTTATCTTCTATTAGAATTTTTAGGTATTCGTTTATGTCAAAATCAAGAGTAATTCGATTAATTGTCGTTCCTGTTCTACTGTTTACCATTTTGTATATTGGAGTTGGTTCGATATTCTTTAGTAATACTGGAACGATGCCCAAATTCTTACTTTTAAGTTTAAAACTGAACCAAGGTCCAGAGAACTCTTGTTCTGTGAGAAATAACAGATATTTGCCTTTGTACGTCACTTCTTTTATTGAAAAGCCCATTAGATAGCCAGATTGATTTCAGGTCGCCAAAACATCGTTGAATAATACCTTTAATACTATTTTATAATAACCTCCTTTGATTTTTTTTAAAAAATTTTATCGTCTATATTTGATTTTAATTTTACAATGTAAAGAATAAATAAGGGATTTAAAAAGTTATCATTAATTGCATTACGCTTTTTCTATGAATCTATATGCAATGTAAAGGAAAGCCTCGTTGACATTTTCTCCCGTTAGAGCTGAGGTTAAAATGTAATGAAAACCTAGTTCTTTAGCAACAATTTTTATTTCTTCTTCGCTAATCACTACTTCTTCTTGTAAATCCGATTTATTGCCAACAATTACAACCGGTATATTGCGAGGTACGGATTCTTTTATGTCCTTATACCATGTTTTAACACTTTCTAGATTTTTTGGGCGAGTTCTATCTATTACAATAAAAGCAGCACTTGCACCTTCATAAAATCTGTGCCTATACGGTGCCATGGAGCTGATTTGTCCGCCTATGTCCCACAATATAAAATTAACTTCTGTGTCTTCGTCCATTACTACATTTTTCTTAGAAATTTCTACTCCAATTGTTGAGATATAACTCTCTGAAAACAAATTTTCAATAAATCTTTTAATAAGAGAGGTTTTACCGACTTTGAAATCCCCTGTTAAAATTAATTTCGAAGTGAAACGCCCCTTGGGTAGCTTACCTTCTCTTCTTTTTGATAACACACGAATAATCTCTGGTATTTCTGTTGAAACTTTATCGTAGCCCTCTAAGACAAGCTCAATCTTTCCGGCAATATACTCTGAATAAATTCTCAACTCTACATCTGGAGTAGCAGGATCAGCAATAGTAGTTAATATTGAACGAGGACCCATGGAACAATAAGCAAATTTTTTATCCTGCATCGATGTAATGTTAAAAAAATTACTTTGCGTCTGGAATTCGCTTTTTATTCGGTCAATATAGATATCTAGAAATGCTGAGATTGCTCCCATAACGGAATCAGAATCAGTTCCTCCTTTTTCTTTGCTCTCTGATGCGATAATAAAACCATCTCTATCGCAAATTGCCACTGCTACCGCACCATCAATATCAAACATGTAATTTGTTAATAACGATTGAAGTAAATCAAGGTTAGGAAGATTTTCCATAGGAATCAATATTAATGCTTCTTATATATATTAAAAATATTATAGTTCAAGATAATTTAAATATAGCTATAAAATTGATACAACATACCTTTATTGCGCTCTGATTATCCTCATAACATAGACATATTTATTTCAGAACTCCCATAGTTTTTTTAGAATGGAAGAACGCTTGATAAAACACGAGGAAAACATAGCTAAAATTCTAGGGCGGGTAATTTCTTTATGTAAACAAACAGACCTAACTGATCTAGCAAAAAAGGGTGAACAAGTTCTAAAAACATATGAAAACGCAAAAAAAATATGATGATATTAGAATGAGAAGCGAATGCTAATATCACCATATTATTCGCTTTTTTATTTACTATCTTTTTACTTTCATCTATGATAGATAATACCCCTCTGAGAAAAGACTTAATCGGAGAAAAACAAATAGAAGAAATTTTATTCAGGGCTGTAAGCCTTTTCAAAAAAACGGGACTAATAGAATTGGCTGAAAAATGGGATAGAATTTTAAAAACTTATGTCGGAAAAAAAGAGTTGACGTAAAATCTCTTTTTCTAATTAGTTTTTTCTTATACTTTTATAGCTTTTTTGATTAGAATTTTTTCAATTTTTAATAAGATTATTTAATGAACTTAAAATGTGATGATAATCATCTTCCTTAATTTGATAGAGATCATTCACTAGTAAATCGACTTGATTCTGCAGATTTGATACTTGCGTTTCATTATGATGTTCCAAATTTAATATTTGATTAACTTTCTCTTTGATAAGACTAGACAACTCTCTCTCCTTTATAGTAGATGGTACTTTTATTGGAAGGATTTTTAGTTTTTCGATCAAAATTCTTGGAAATAATGACTTGTACGAGCCGAAAGTTTTTAAAAAGTAAAAGGACAGTAATCTTGAGTTTATCAGACCTAAAAGATAAAAATGGTTAAATTCTGCTATAGATGTTTGACTAATTTTAATGTTATATATTGATTGGGAACTTAATGCGTTCTTTTCGTAGGTAGCGCATATAAGATTTTCTTGGCTTAATTGTCTTACAACAATCCGGTTATTATATTTACTCAAATCTTTATAGTTAATTCCATCCAAATTAACTTTGATGAACCTGTATTCTTTTATGAAATATCTGCTTAATGAATAAATAAAAGGCATGTATGAGTTTTCTAAGCCCTTAGGGATGCTATCGACTATAATTTTTTCCATAGTATTTGAATTCAATGTTGTTCTACATTTAACGCAAACAAAATTTCCTTTTGGAAGTGGAAAATATCTCTTACAAGAGTCGCAGTAAACAATTTTGCCTTCTTTGCCTAGTTCAACTCCTCTATTTATTGAAATCTCAAATTGTGAATCGAGCATTAAATCTTTTAAATTGGTGAAGCTTGAGTTTAAATGTTTTAAGATTACTATATCCTTTTGAGTTAGATGAATTAGAAATTTATAGTCCCAATCTACAATATTTTTTTGGAGCAGAAAAATTTCCTCTTGATCATTTTTAAGGGCTTTTTTTATCATTATTTTATTGTTTAACCGTTGTTCTTCTATTACTTCCTTTTGTAAAACTAAAATAATATTAGATACAACGGGATCCCTAAAACCCGAACCTACTACGCATATTTCTTTAATTTTTGTATGATTATAGATATATATTCTTAATAATTTCCTATTGGATAAAGCTAAAAGAGAATCAGGAATGATATATCCCATTTTTCCACCTCTTTTTAGGATTTTTATTCCTAATTCAATGAAGATCTGATAATAATCGTATTGCCCCTTGTTTGTCTCTAAGGGGAGTTTTTCGATAAAATTTCTATAATCTTGTGGAATGGCTCGAATGAATAGATAAGGAGGATTTCCTACCACAAAGTCATATTTGCTCCTAAAGGTAAATTGAAGAGTATCCTTACTGAAAATATTGAATATGGGAATTTTGTAATCGTTCTTTTTTTCTAATATATTGTTAAAAAGGTCAAAAAGCGTGAAATAAATGTTGATTTGGCATAAAACACAAGCGATTGGATTGATATCAATTCCAATAATATTATTCTTAATTCTATCGATAATATCTATAGCTTGTTTAATAATTAATTCTGAAGAATCCCTCACTTTTACTTGTTTTCTTAATTTTTCAGCAAGAATTTTCACTGCTCTAACTAAAAAACTCCCAGAACCAGAGCTCAGGTCAATTAATTTCTTATTTTCAATATCTTGTTGGACCGTATAGCCAATGTTCTTTAATATATAATCAACTATTTGAATTGGGGTGAAAAATTCGCCCATTGTTTTTCTTTGGGTATGGGGAACAATTTTTTCGTAAGATTTTGCTATAGTATCCAAATCAAAATTTTGTCTACCACTATGTAACCCCTGATTATTTTCATTAGATTCAGGTAAAGACAAATTCCCGACCAAACTATGGATGAAATCGTGGACTTCATTATCTTTTAAACTGATTCCATAATGTTTCATTAAATTTGGTACAATTCTTCTTTCATTTAGGAAATCTCTAAAATCGTTCATAAAGTATGGCCAAGGACATTGTCAGATAGATTAAATTTTATCGTATTATATTTCTATCTAACCAGAATAAAGTTTTATATTTAATTAAGAGTTCTTGAAGATTATGGAAATCAGTAAAAGAGAGCTAATTAGCTTCGAAGATAGAAAGTTTCCAGAAGATATTTGTTTTCGCCCAATTGGCATGATCCACTCTCCGTTTAAAGAATTATCAGGAATCCCTATTCAACCGAGTATGTCAAATGCGAAAGGAAAGATTGAGATATTTAAACAATATCAAAGTGCCTTAAAAGACCTAGACGGGTTTTCACACATATTTTGTTTATATTTTTTTGACATGGTAAAGTTGCCCGTTCCACTTCAGTCGAAACCCTTTCTGAAAGATGAGGTTATGGGGGTGTTTGCAATTCGAACGCCCTTTAGACCAAATCCTATTGGACTATCTATATTAGAACTTAGTGAGATTAAGGATTGTATTATATATGTCAATAATTTAGATATATTGGATAAAACACCAATAATAGATATCAAACCTTATATTCCTCAATTTGATAATCGAGAAACACAGAAAATCGGATGGTTAGAAGGCAATATACTGAGAAAAGTTAGTTAGGAGATCAATTTTATTTACTGAATATCATGTAAAACTTCTTATAAGGTGCTAGACCAATATATATTTATATACTACTTTAGTCAATCTATGTTGACAAAAAAGTAACGAAATTCATAACATCACCGAGTAATTCCAATAAAATAGATGATTGCAAGTATATTTATCAGTATTTTAGCTGTAAATTATATAATTGGTATTATTTATTTAATACTAAACAGAGAAAAATTTGAAGCTGAAATAGGGATGATTATATTTCTTGTTGTATATTTCGTATTCGAAATCATTTATTTCATTTCATTTCAATTATCAACAGAAATTTTTTTCGATATCCCCATTTCATTGATATTTTGGTATGTTTCAATTATTACAAGAAATTTTTCAATAGGGATTTTTGCATCAATGCATAATCTTGAGTTAAATAAAAAAAGTAAAGTAAGGTTTTTACCGGCGTTGATTTATATTTTTATTGGAGGAATTATTTTTAGTATACTGTTTGTAC
The DNA here is from genome assembly GCA_019894735.1 of Promethearchaeota archaeon. The sequence continues at coordinate 17,792 of JAGXOB010000023.1, forward strand.
CTAATTCTTTTACGGTAATCATTATAGGGATTGATTATTATTACATATTTAATAATACTGGATTGCTCTTGTCAATTAACTTATTCAGTTTTTGTATCGTGTTTATTTCTTGGATAATTCAAATAAAAGGATACCATAATTTTGCTGACAAGAAATTGGGTAATTTTTATAATATTTTTTACCTTCTCTTTAGCTCACACATTTTATTCTACAATCTATTCATAATTTTTCCAAATATTTATCTTAAAATAGTATATTCGGTTTTGTATCTAATTAGTATAGGATATTTTGTCAATATAGTCATTCAAAAACCCGATCTTTTAGCCGTTTTTACAAATAAGATATACGATTTTATTGTTTTCCATAAGTCAGGAATCTTACTATACTCCTATAATTTTGAAACAAGAGAAGAAGTTGATGAGAGTCTCTTAAAAGGAAGCATTCTTATTGGAATAAGTCACATTTTAGCAAACTTATCTAATGTTGAATCTCAAGTAACGCATATAAAAATGAAAGAGCGCGCCGTTGTTTTTAATTTCAACACTGAATTGGGATACGCAACGTTGTTAATAGCAAAGCATCGCAATAAAATTCTTGAAAAATGCATTAATAATTTTATGGATGAATTTTCCTCATTAAATAAGGATACTTTACAAAACTTAACTGGTTTAGTAGATGTTTCTATGTTCATAAATGCAAAAAGTTTAATTAAGCAGTATTTTCGTCACTTTCTAACTGAGAAATAATTAAAAACTAATGTATCTTCTATTAAAAGAAGTAAATATTTTTTGACTTCCAAGAAATAGGATAATTGTAGTAGTTTAGTATAAATATGAACTATATAACTCCCTTATCATTAATTATTGGTTATATTTTCATACTCTCCTTAAGTTTAATGGTAACAATTTACATTATTATAAATCGAAAGAATTATGGAACATCATTCATGGGTTTATTAATTGCTGCTACTGCTTTTGTTATAGGAGTCATACATGCTACCTTATATATTCTTTCAGTAGTTTTTTTTATCTCAGTACAGGTTAATATTTTATTCTGGAAATTCTCAATATTAGCTTGGTTTGTTTCACTAATAATAAGTTCGCTTCTCTTCTCGTCTTTTAGAGAGTATAAAAAAATCAAATCATTTCCTTATCTATTCTACACTCTCCTCCTTGGTTTGTTAATTGGAGCTATTTTAATTCCTGATTCTATAATGTTAAATCTTAGCATATCTCTTCCCTCATCAATTATTTTCATTGATCCTTCTCTAATTAATTATTTTTTCAGTTTCAACCTTGGAGCAATAATGATCTTCTTCCAAGTTCTAGTTATTTCTCATTATCTTTATATAGCAATAATAATAAGTATGCGTTCAAAAAAAAAAGACGAAACATTACCAGTATTTCTAAATGCTGTTATTCTTTCAATACCGATTATACTGAATATTCTTTACATCTTATTCCATCAAACTCTCTTTAAAGATTTTTTTATAAGAGAATTATTCATAATTGTTCTCTGGATCGCAGACTTCGGTCTCAGTATAATGATCATTAAAAAGCCTGAATTATTTTTCGTTTTACCGAATAGAATATATTCCATTAATATTTATCACAAATCTGGTATACTGATTTACTCTTATAATTTTGAAGACCGACCTCATTTTAAAACGGAATCTACAATATGGGGTAATATCCTTTTAGGTTTAAATCATATTCTCAGCGAGTTTTTAGATAAGAAGGATAAAATTAATGTTATTCAAACCAAAGAAGCGGATGTAGTTGTTAGATACGAAGAAGATAGTGGTTACGCTTTAATTGTTATTACCAATAGAAAAAATAGCATAGTAGAAGATCTCATGAAAAATTTCTCAAACGAGTTTAAAGCAAAGTATAAAGATGAATTAAACGAGATTCTCGACATTAACAAGATTATCAATGTCTCAGAATTCAGCGACTTGAAAGACTTAATCGAAAAAAATTTTCATTTGTATCTTTAATAATTCATCTTGTTCAAAATTACTAAACCTTAGATATCTAAACATTTTTTAATGAATGTTTCCATAAAACTTCATAAGATGGAACAAATTGAAATTCATGATAAGGAATGGGAAGAAGACTGGAAGAATATTGTAGAAATCTTCAACGCTATCGATCATCTCGAACAACTATTTAATAATTTGGATGTCCCATATCTAAGAGAAATTCAGCAAAAAGTTTTGCTTTTGAATCTTGAGAAATATGCTTGGTCACTCCAAAATTACATCGTAGAGAAATATTCCAGAGCGTAATATATAGTCAAAAATTATTATTACGATCAATTTTCAACTTTTGATAGTGGGGATTATAATCAATTTAAAATAGTACTGAAAATTAAATTCTCTATTAATTTCAATTTTAGATTAGGTTATTTCAAATGAGTACACGATTTAGTAAAGGTCAAAAATTGAGTTTTTCGTTAGGAAACGGCGTAGAATGGTTTATAAATGCAGCTTTTAACCTGTGGGTATTTACCTTTTATTTCGCTGCTGTTGGTTTAGATGTTGGCATAATCAGAACAGCATTTATTATCTGGACAATTTGGAACGCGTTTAACGATCCATTAATTGGGTACATTTCGGATAGAACAAATAGCAGATGGGGCAGAAGACGAATTTATATAATGGCAGGGATAATACCGGTATTAGCATTGGAGATTTTAATTTGGTTACCACCTTTTAGTGGAGAAATGGCACAATTCTTTTATCTTTTGATAATGTTATTATTATACGATACTGCTTATACTCTAATAGCTCTTCCTACAGACTCCTTATTTCCAGAATTATATACAACTGTAGAAGAAAGAACTCAAGTTAATACAATACGACAAATTTTTGCAGCAATTGGCTTGATTTTAGCAGCACTTATCCCAGGAATTTTCATCGGAGACCAAAACACAAGAGATGGGTATTTGATGAACGGTATTGTAACTGCTATAATTGTTGGAGTAGCAATGATTATTTTCATTAAATGGGGAGCGGTTGAAAGAGAAGAGTTTAAACTAGACTATAAGCATGGATTCAGCTACTTCAAGGCTCTAAAAATATCATTTAAAAATAAAGGTTTTGTGCTTTACATCATAATGTTCTTCTTTTATGAGTACGTCCTCCTATTGCTTGCAACAATAGTTCCTATCTTTTCTGAAATAATTCTTGGAACTACTTCAGCATTTGAGGTATCAATCCTAATGGGCTTATTGTATATAATTGGAATAGTCTCTATGTTCTTATGGAAGAAACTTGATGTTAAATTGGGTGGAAGAATTGGTTACGGAATTTCAATGATCTCATATATGTTAGCAACCATACCAATGTTATTTATTTCTTCATATATGATAGCAATAGTCGTAGTGATATTAATGGGTATTGGTTTTGGAGGAATGCTTTATTTCATTTGGTATATTGTTGCGGATGTTATTGACGATGACGAATTAAAAACGGGAGTTAGAAGAGAAGGGATGTTTTTTGGTATTGCTAATTTCTTTATGCGACTTTCAATGATTCTTTCAATTACAACAATAAGTCTCGTCTTCACTGAAGTGGAATGGGAAAAATATACTCCCAATCCAGGCATAGACGTAATGACTGCCCTCCGCTTCTTATTTGTAATAGTTCCAGCAATTGCCTTTGGAATTTCTTTAATTTCGCTTTATTTCTATCCATTTACAAAGCAAAAAGTATTAGAAATGAAGGAAAAACTCGCTGTATTACACGAAAATAAAATGAGTAAAGTAAAATCTTCTTAAAAAATTTCTCTTTTTTTTTATATTTGTTGAAGAGCTTGTTCCAAATCTTTTATTATGTCATCTGGGTGTTCTAAACCAATTGAAAATCTAAAATGAGTCTCTGATATGTTCATTCTACGTTTTTCCCAAGAAGCGAGATCAATACCTGTCATTACTGATGTGTATTCGATTAATGAGGTCGTATCTCCTAAAGAGACTCCGACCTTTATTAGTTTTAGCAAATCTATGAATTTGTAACATTCCTCGACCGTTTCGAGTTCAAAACCTATCATGCCTCCGAACGCTTTCATCTGCTTCTTTGCTACTTCATGGTTTGGATGAGACTTTAACCCTGGATATATCACTCTTGCTACTTTTGGATGAGAATCTAAGTAATTAACTATTTTCAATGCATTTGAACAGTGACGATCCATCCTCAAACTAAGAGTTCTGCAACCCCTCAAAATGAGCCAAGCGCTAAACGGATGCATAACGGCTCCTTGCGTTTCTAACCAGAAATATCTGATGTTTTGCATTTCTATTTTTGGACCAATAATCACACCACCTAAAGTATCCCCATGTCCATTGACATATTTCGTTAAACTTTCTACTACTAAATCTGCACCGAGATTTAATGGCTTCTGTAAAGCTGGGGACGCAAATGTATTATCAACGATACATTTTCCATTTACTTCGTGAATTAGATCAGCGCATCCTTTAATATCTAACACGTCTAAATTTGGATTCGAAGGAGTTTCTACAAAAACTAATTTTGTGTTTTCGTCAATAGCGTTTTTTAGCTCTGTTAGATTTGTTAAATCAACGATTTTTGTCATTACTCCGGTTTGAGAATAAATTTTAGTCAACAATCTATACACTCCCGTATATTGATTGTTGTGAATAATGACATTTGGAATATGATCAGGGCTGCTTTGAGGTAATAATTCTCTTAATTTTTTCGGTTTTACTCTCTCTACACGTTGTTGCAATACACTTGATAATGCAAGATGTACTGAAGCCATACCAGAAGCTACAGAGACTGCTGACTCACCGCCGTGAAGAGTGGCAAGCTTCTGATCTAAAGCATATAATGTCGGATTTTCGGTTCTCGAGTAATTGTAATGGTTTTTTAGTAATTCTGTTAATGAAGAATATGCAAATGATTTTGTTGCGTATAGCGGGGTTCTTAAACTTCCAGATGCTGTAGGATACGGGTCTTCACCAGCTCTTCCTTGTTGTGAATCAAAGTGCAAATTATCCCATTTTTCTCTTATTTTTTTATCCTTTTCATCAATTGGTTCCTTTCCTTCTTTGTCAAGCATTATTCATTCCTCCAAACCGTTTACAATTTTTGGTACCGCAGCCTCATCCATATCTTCAGCTTTGCGAAAATCATCGTAATTACGAGATGATATGATTTTGAAATATTTCTCCAATTTCTCTTCAACATCTTTAGAAATTCCGGGTCCTTTTTGAGTATCAAGAATAGTATCAACCTTCTCTTTTGCTCTGAGTATGATATCTTTCGCCCCATTTCTTTGCCATGTGCCTCTACGGTCTCTATCAGCTAATTTTGGAACATATAACTCCTTTCGGATGTTTTTGGATGTGTGTTTTAACATCAAATAATTCTTACCTTCAGATGCAACTTTTGTAATTTCATCAATGGCAATGCTTTCATCATCAACTCTAATACCATTAAATCCTCGTTTTACGATATCTATCAATTCGTCGTCGATAACCAGTAATTCTAACGCTTCTGCTAAAGAAGACTCATAAGTTCCAGCACAAGTAATGTAATTTATTCCTGCGTTAGCAGCACAAAACAACGTCATGAACCTTTCATATCCATTTTGAATATCAAAACATTTAGATTCAGTTACTAAACCCGGACCCCTTGAAGGGATGTTGTAATAGCGCGCTAATTGTGCCACTCCAATCGTAATTAATCCCGTCTCAATCGATCCCCATGCAACATTACCTGTTGGTGGATCCATCGGTGCGTTCATCGTTGAATAAAAGACTGGACAACCTGGGTTGATAAGTTGGGTAAGCGTTATTGAAGATAAGGTTTCCATATTTGACTGAATAAGTAATCCTGCTAGTGTTACTGGAGCCGTTGCGCCAGCACTCGCAGCTGGAGCAATAATCGTTGGTTGATTGTGTTTTGCAAACACAAATAAACCATTTAACTGTAATTTGTTTAAAATTAGTGGACTAACTGGATTAAAAAAACCAACCAAACGTGGCTTTTTTATAAGTTCTTCTTTTCCTTCAACTATGATTGAAACAAGATTCATCATATCTTGGGAGGCTACACGACCCAAACACCCTAAACCATATGGTTTGCTACTGTGTGTTGCCCACGCTTTTATAACGTGATAATGCAACTCTAAATATGGAACATCGTTCGGCCACACATCAGTATGCGAACACATTATGTTTTTCAAGGTATCTACAATGCGAATTTGTTTAATATTATCTTCCAAAATTGTTTTCCGAACTCCTTTTTTATTGGAAGAATCGTATATTTTAACGGGGGTCCCCACGGTTGCGAAGTTTACGCTTTTAGTATTTACTTCAAAGTTAAAAGATCCATCAGAACCCCATAAAGTAAATTTATTTGGCACATGTTTAAGTTGTTCAGTGATTAATTCTTCAGGAAATTTCACATTACAAGTAGAATTATCTACAATTGCCCCATTTTCCTTTAAGAGATCACGAGCTTCTTCAGACTCGACTTTAACTCCTATTTTTTCTAGAAGTTTTAACGATTCTCCATGTATAAGTGCAATTTCATCTTTTTCTAATACTTCAAGTTTATTCAGTTTCATTTTTCTTCAACTTCGAAATTCAACAAGATGAGTAATTCTAAGCTATTATAACCAATGGTTTATGATAAACTTTTTTTTCAAGTGATTATATCATATTACAGAAAAAACATATTATGTGAGCTGGGAATTAAGTGTCTATTAAAGAGAAAATTAAAGAACTGGTTGTTGAATGGGATTCTGAAGGATTGAAGAATTATTGCCAATCTATTCTACAAAGTAATGAAGCTACGGCTTCAAATTTATTAGAAATCATCGGGGATGTTATGAAGTTTGTAGGAGATCAGTTTGAAGAGGAAGAAATCTTTCTTCCTGAGCTAATTGGTTCTGCTGAGACTGTGAAAGTCGCTATTGACGAAGTGTTAGATCCTGCAATTAGAACTGCTGGAGAGGAAAAAAAAACGATGGGAAAAGTGGTGATAGGGACTGTCGAAAGTGATGTTCATAGTATTGGTAAAGATCTTGTTGGCTCCTTTCTATTTTCTAATGGATTTGAGGTTTACAATTTAGGTGTAGAAGTTACCGCAGATCAATTTATTACTAAAGCCGAAGAAGTAGGTGCAGATGTCATAGGCTTATCATCTCTGTTAACAATGTCAATGGATTTTCAGAAGCAAGTAATTGAAGAACTTAATAATAGAGGTTTGAGAGATAAATATAAGGTTATTGTAGGGGGGTCTCCTACTTCAGAAGATTGGGCAGAACAAATAGGTGCTGACGGATGGGCTGATGACGCGATTGAAGCCGTAGAATTAATAAAGCATATAATGAAAAAAAGGTGAATTAAGTATGAAATTAAAAAAAATTGAAGTTTTTACAAAGGATGAACTCGAAGCAATTCATTCTGCGTCGATGACATTATTATCTGAAGTCGGAATAAAAGTTGATGCAAAAGATGCTAGAGATCTTTTAAAAGAAGGAGGTGCTGAATCAGACGAGAAAACCAACTTTGTAAAATTCCCGGAATCTCTTGTAAAAGAGAAATTAAAAACGGTTCCAAATTCATTTATATTATACGGTCCTGATGGCTCATTCAATTTTGAAGTTAATACAACTACAACTCAATTTGCAACAATCGGAACACCGGTAAAAATATACGATCCTTCCAATAAAAATGGAGTTCGGAAATCAGTTTTAGCAGACACGATTGAGCAAATTAAAATTATAGATAGTTTAGAAAATATCATGTGTTCGCACATCGATGTGTGGCCAAATGATGTATCCTATATAACGATTCATTCTGAATGTATTTATCAATGGGTAAAAAACACAAAAAAGCCATACGGACTTGGATGCTTGGGAAGTTTAGCTTCCCAAGATATGATGAACATGGCGTCAATTATTGTAGGTGGAGATGAAGAATTAATTGCAAATCCTCGGTTTGTTGGTTTTATGAACCCAACAAGTCCTTTGCATTTACCTAAAATAATGACAAATGGTTTTCAGGTATTCACTAAGTATAAACAGCCGACTATTATAGCACCTGAAGCTTTAGCTGGCGCTTCTGCTCCCGTTACATTAGCGGGTTTAGTAACTCAAACCAACGCTGAGATCGTGGGAAGTGCTGTTGTATCACAAATCTTCAATCCTGGAGCACCAGTGTTTTTTGGCACGGTTTCTCATATAACTGACATGCGTTCAGGGAATTCGGCAATGGGTTCTGTAGAGATGGGATTAATAACTGCTGGAATTGCACAACTAGCTCGGTTTTACAAGATTCCTTCTCGTGGACCTGGAGCTGGAACGGATTCTAAGTTGCTAGATTTACAAAACGGATACGAGCGTTTACAAACATTAATGCTTGCGGCTCAAGCTGGGGTGAATTATATCACATGTGCGGGTACCTATGAAGCTACTCTGGTTGAAGCCTTAGAGCTTCTGGTCATTGACGATGATTTAGTTGGTATGGTAAAAAGAGCGCTTGAAGGAATTACGGTTAACGAAGATACCATTGCTTTAGAAGTAATAAAGAAAGTGGCTACAAGTGAAAAAAAAGGAGTAAATTTTCTTGCAGAATCGCATACGAGAAAACATATGAGATCAGAATTGTATATGCCCCGATTAGCTGACAGGTCCAGACGTTCAACTTGGTTGAAGAAAGGCGCGAAAGATATAATTGAGAGAGCAAGAGAAAAAGTAGATAACATTCTTGAGGACCATCAACCAAATATATTAGAGAAAAATATCGAGGATGACTTGTTGAAGTATATGAAAAAAGTAGAAGCGAGAACATTCGACGATTATAGGAAAGCAGAAGGGTTGATGGTGGACAGTATTACATTACCTGATGGTATCGAAATAAAAGAAAAGGAGTATTTATAACCCTTATTTTATTCACTAATATTTTTCAACTTTCTTTCTAATCGATGTTTTTTTTATCAACGAGATTCTTAAAAAGGGCTAGTAAATCTATTTTTATCATTATATACATGACAATAATAATTAAATATAGAGATACAATACTTAAAATCCAACTTTCTCCTCCTAATAAGTTGCAAATACTGAATAGGTTATAGGAAAAAATTAGCATCAAACCCAATTTACCTAACCAACACCAAAAAATAGTCTTTAGAAAGCTATATTTAATAATTCCAAGGGGTATTGTTATAAAATCATCATTTAAAGGCGTAAGACCAAATATAAATATCAAAAGGGGTGCGGCCCTTGGGTGTTCAATTAAGAATAATTGGTATTTCTTCAAATTCTGACTCCGTTCTTCAGAGATTAATGCTGAAACCCCTCTACCTACGACATATCCTCCAATTTCTCCAATCATACATCCTAAACTAGCGATAAAAGCGACAAGAATAGGAATGAAAGGATTCATTTGTAAGAAGGGCAAAGAGCTAAAACATACTACAAAAGTATAAGGGGTAGGAATTGGTAACAGGTTCCCAATCAAACAAACTAGGAATGTTATAATTAACCCTGAAGCTAAATCCTGAAATTGGGGATATTTAGATATATTCTCAATAATTTCTCGATGGGATTCATTTATTAAGAAATCAATCGAAACGATGGTAACGATAATGAGTAAGACTACAAAAACAAGATCTATTCGCTTTAGTTTCATTTAAACCAAATCATATAATTATTGCTTATTCCTAAAAATTAAGGTAAAGTGAATATCACAATGAAAATGCTTGCAACAACACTAGCAAAAAGCAAGAAAATTAATATCATTCCATTTCTATTGAGTTTTTTTTTCCTTTTATTAAC
>JAGXOB010000239.1 GCA_019894735.1 Promethearchaeota archaeon
ACCTTTTTCCAAAAGCAAGAACAATAATTGATGTGGGTGCAGAAGAAGCTCGAGCAATGAAATGTGATGATAATGGATTAATGGTGGATTTTGTAGTTAATGAAAGATGCGCTGCAGGTGCAGGAGCTTTTATTGAGGCAATGGCACGTGCCATAGAAGTAAAAATGGAAGATATGGGGCCTCTTTCACTTAAAGCAGAACGTGCAAGCCCAATTAATGCATCATGTGTTATTTTCGGAGAATCAGACGTAGTTACTCTAATTCATCGTCAAGAATCAAAACCTGAAATTGCTAGAGCTGTTTTTGATGCAATGGCTGATCGTGTATCTTCAATGGTATATAGGCTTGGTGTAAATCCCGAAGTAGTGCTTATTGGAGGAGTTGCAAAAGATGTGGGATTTATTACTTCTCTGAAGAGAAAGTTGGACATTGGCATTTCAATACCTGATTTCCCTGAATTTGGTGGTGCTTTAGGAGCTGCTCTTATAGCAGTGAAACGAGCTAGGAGAAATAGAAAATGACTAAACCACAAATCAAGGAACCTGTTGAATATTGGCGATGGAAAGAATATCAACGAGTTTTTAGCGAAAAAACATGGAACAACAAAAACATCATAACTGCAGGAGTTGATGTTGGTTCAGTCGGATCAAAAGCGGCAATACTAATTGACGGAGAAGTTTACTCCTGGGGTATTACTAGAACTGGCGCAAACAGTCCAGAAAGCGCAAGAAAAGCTCTTGATTGGGCTATTAAGGGAACTGATTTACGACTTGCTGACTTGAAATATATTGTTGGAACTGGTTATGGGAGAGTTAATGTTCCAATGGCTAATAAAGCAATAACCGAAATAGCTTGTCACGCCAAAGGAGCAAACTACATTTGGGGACCAAAAGTTCGAACAGTATTGGATGTTGGTGGACAAGACATTAAAGCAATTCATTGTGATGAAACAGGTAGAGTTACCTCATTTCTAATGAATGATAAATGTGCTGCTGGCACTGGAAGAGGAATGGAAATTTTTGCAGATTTATTGCAGATATCTATTGAAGAAATTGGTGAAGCATCATTGAAAATTGACGAAGAACCCCCGCCAGTGAGTTGCACTTGTGTAGCCTTTGCAAAAACCGAAGCAATTGGTCTTTTGCGAAAAGGTTGGTCAAAAGAAAAGGTATTGGCTGCTTATACTCGTGCAATGGCTGTTAGGATGAGTAATCTTGTAAACAGAGTTGGTCTTGAAAAAGAATTTGTTATTACGGGAGGCCAATCAAAAAACATAGGTATAGTTAGCAGAATAGAAAATGTGCTCAATATTAATTGTCTTCCTTCTCCTAAATGGAAAACCGGTGGGTTAGATCCTATGATTGCTGGTGCAATCGGAGCAGCATTATTTGGGAAAGCATTATATTTAAAGGCGCAGAAAAACTAGTTAAGTAGAGTTGATTTTTATCATCACTTATTATGGTTATAGTGACGGCTCAGGAGAATACTATATTGTTATTGATTCGATTAAATGCACTGGTTGTGGTAAGTGCTTAGAAAAATGTCCACAATCAGCATTAGAAATTGTAACTCAATTTATTGATTTAGAAGATAAAACGGTTGTTGCAGTAAATGAAAAAAATCGAAAAAAAATAAAATATGCCTGTTCTCGATGTTTATATGAAGGTAAAACTGCTCCTTGCGCGAAAGCTTGTGAAGAGAATGCTATATCAACAATTTGGAAAACAAGTTAAACTCAATCATTTTTGGTTCTTTTCTTCTTTTTAGTTTGAGTTCTCTTAAAGAATTATCTAATTTTTTTGTTGTATAAAATATGGAAATAAGGTTTATTACTTATAAAAAAATAATCTATTTTGTTATTAATTAAGAGAAATCATGATTCAAATAACTATCTTTACCCGTAGAAGTGTTGTGCATATTGAGAATACTTATGGTTATGGCTTTACATTGATATTATTTGAAAATTCGTTATCTTTATGTATAGTATATCCTTATTGATAAATTAAAAGTCAGGGATAAAATAATGTCAAAGAAACCACACTCAAGAGATGAAGCTTTGGAAGCTCTAGACTTTATAGTTAATGTTCTAAAGGAACATGAAAATGATCTAGACCGGTTAATTGGCGAGTTAGGGACAGTTACTGGACAGTTAGGAGAAACAGGAGAACTAACGAGCAAAGTAGAAAATGTTGAAGAAAAAATTGGTGGTTTGCAAAAAGAGATTAGTGGTTTAGTTAATTATTTATCTCAGACCGAAGATCAAAATCCTTCTGTGATTAAAGAAAATTGTTATGAACCCTCCAAACAGAATATGGTTCAGGGACCTCCTGTAATTCTTCGATGTAAGAAATGGGATGATTTTCAAACATTAGCTGGTAAAGCTCAAACTTTGTCTTTTATGTTTAAGGACGTTGAAAAAACTTTTCAAGCTGATGCTTTGAAAGGCAATCAGATTATTACTTATAGTGGTCCGCTACCCAGTTATGAATCGCTTTTAAAGATGTGGCTATCCAAGCAACTGGATGTTTCTGAAAAAAAGATCTTAGAAGGCGTTTTAGCAATCGGCTAATTAACAATTTTTTTTATTTTTGTTCATTATTTTGAATTCAGAATACTTTTATAATTGTGTCAAATCTTAAGTCTCATGATATGAGGGTGGCTGAGGTTGATTGCAATACCTGAACGGCCAATAAGATTTTACCGTTCTCGAAGCCTTCTCCTTTCTCCTCGATAACGGATTGGCTCTCAGGTTGCCAATAGACAATGACATTCACCCTCGATCAACAAAGAAAGACGCTGAAGACCTATGTCACAAAAAAAAATTATCCAGAGAAAAACAAGTGAAGAAATAGCCAAATTTCAAAAAACTATGGAAAAACTAAAACTTTTAAAATATGTTTCACAAGATCTTGAAAATTATCGAAAAATGATAACAATAAAAAAATTCGACTAAATTAAATATTTAACCCAAATTCGCAAATTTAATAAAATCATTATTCTTATTTAAC
>JAGXOB010000240.1:0-515 GCA_019894735.1 Promethearchaeota archaeon
GATGAGGGACATCGAAGGTACACGGGAACAAAACTGTACTGTTTGTAAATGTGAATGTGAAAAATGGGCGATAGAAAGACAAACAAGTTTTGATATATTAAAATTAAGGGAAGAAAACAAAAGATTAAAAAATGAACTTAGAGAGGAGAAAGGACTAAATCCGATTATTCTAATTGTAATACCTCTTCTAAAGGATAAAAATAACAAGAAAATTAGTTCTACGGCTATTCGCGAAAAATTAGAGTAGGAAAATTTTTTAGTGAATATTCCTATAATACTATATTAATTAATGATTACTTGAGATGAGTAAATTTTGAAACTTTACAGAAATTTTTTATCTATAATATGTAATTCGCATCAAGTATCATTTTTCTTCAAGTTTTTTATTCTGCCAAGGGATTAACAAACTGATTTTAATTTTTTTCCCTTGGCTGCGGATATTAAATTGAATCATTCTTTTTTAACCAATCAAATAGTTTGTTTAATAGCTAAGTGGTGTTCTAATTCATGAAAGA
>JAGXOB010000240.1:524-2643 GCA_019894735.1 Promethearchaeota archaeon
TTAAAAAGGTTAGAGATTTAGAAAAAATATAACGAAAAGTAAATTAATTTTGAATTTTAGATATGACGATCAAATTAAAAAAGCAAGTAATCGAAATTCTCAAAGTACTTAAGAAAAAAAAATCTGAGCAAGCTGCATCAACATTAGCGGATGAATTAGGTATAGATTATATTGTCCTCATGGCAGCTATAAACGATCTCATTGATCACGATTTAGGGGGGTTCAGAGAAGAAGAAATCAATCAAATTTCATTAAATGATGAAGGACGAAAATACTTAGAAAACGGATTACCAGAAAATCAATTACTAAAACTTATGAGAGACAATGATGTCAAAGAGATTAGTATGGAAGATTTACTTATTAAATCTAAGCAAGATAAGCAAATTTTTTATGTTGGTCTCTCAAATATGAGAAAAAACGGTTGGATTGCTCAGAGTAAAGCTACGGGGGAAAATAAGATCTTTTTGGTTACTGAAGAATTTCCGGAAACAGATAGTGAAAAATTCTTAAAGACATTTAAAACACTTTCCACTCGCGATTATTCTAAATTATCAAAAAATGAATTACTTCAATTTGACCTTTTGAATAAAAGGAAAATGTTTACTAAAGAGAAAAAAACCCAACGTTATGTTTTTCTCTCAAATAAGGGAAAATCCATTAAAATTTCTGAAGTTTCTGAATTAAAGCACATAAGTAAGATTACACCTGAAATGCTTAGCTCTGGCACCTGGAAGAATTATGATATTAAACCATTTGATGTAACTAAACCAGGTCCTTCTTTAAAAGCAGGGAAAATACACCCTTTAGTCAATCTCATTAATGAAATTAGAGAGGTTTTTATTTCAATGGGATTTACAGAAATAAGAGGACCTATAGTAGAAAGCGCTTTTTTCAACTTTGACGCGCTATTCCAACCCCAAGATCATCCTGCTCGTGAATTACAGGATACATTTTATCTTAAAAATCCTAAATTTGCAAAACTACCCGAAAAAGATAGGGTAGCAGCAGTTAAGGCTACTCATGAAAATGGAGGAGACTCTAATTCACTTGGATGGAGATATAAATGGGATGAGAATATTGCTAAGCAAACTGTATTAAGAACTCACACAACTTCCACAACTATGAGGCGTTTAGCTCAATTTTATAGAAATAAGGATAAAACACCTGTAAAAGTATTTTGTATTGACAGAGTATTTAGAAATGAAAAATTAGACAAATCTCATTTAGCGGAATTTACTCAAATAGAAGGCATCGTCATCGATGAAAACGTTAACTTAAGCGATTTAATTGGTTTGTTATCAGAATTTTACAAAAAAATGGGATTTGAAAAGATAATCACTAGACCTGGTTTTTTCCCATATACAGAACCAAGTATGGAAGTTTCGGTATATTACGATAAATTAGGAGAGTGGTTAGAGATGGGTGGATCCGGAATCTTCAGACCAGAAGTAACATATCCTTGGGGCATTAAGAATCCTACAAGAGTTTTGGCATGGGGTCAAGGACTTGAACGTATTGCAATGTTATATTACAACAGGAAGGATATTAGAGACTTATATATAAATCCAATAAAGTGGTTACGGCAACAACCATATTAATAAGAGGTGAAACTATAATACCAACTCTAGAATTAAAAATTGATAGGTTAGAAAAGTTAGTAGGAAAAAAGTTGAATATAGAGGAGTTAGAATATGATTTACAATGGATTGGTTTGGATTTAGAAGATATTAATAAAGAAGAACAAAAAATAAAGATTGAATACAATCCTAATAGACCCGATTTCTCATCTCCAGAAGGAATAGCTAGGGCTTTACAAGGTTATTACGAGGTTAAATTAGGTGTACCGAAATTTGTTATAAAACAAAGCGAAGTTATAGTGAATGTAGATCCTAGTGTTAAAAAAGTAAGACCCTATATTGTTTGCGGCATTATCCGAAACATTGATTTAGATGAAGAAGAGGTTGCAACTTTAATGAACATTCAGGAACATCTTCATTGGGCTGTTGGAAGAGACAGAAGGAAAGTTGCGATCGGAGTACATGATTTAGACAAGGTAAAACCTCCGTATAGATATACTGCAGTAAAACCGGATTCAGTGAGTTTTACCCCTTTACATGGA
>JAGXOB010000240.1:2651-2980 GCA_019894735.1 Promethearchaeota archaeon
GGAGTTCTCACGACTGTTACTGACGAAACAAAAAATCTGTTCTTAGATTTAACTGGAACAGATTTTAGTGCGGTAAATCTTGCATTGAATATTTTATCTACAACACTATCGGATATGGGAGCTAAAATCGAAAGTGTTAAAATAAATTACGAAGGGGAAAAGGATATTATTACCCCAAATCTAGATTCTACTAAATGGGAAGTTGAAATTGATTACATAAACAGTTATCTTGGTCTGAAATTATCTCCATCTGAAATGATTAAATGTTTTCAGAAAGTTAGGATAGACGCAGAGGAATCGAAAAAAAAAGGTTATTTAGATGTGTATAT
>JAGXOB010000241.1:0-2029 GCA_019894735.1 Promethearchaeota archaeon
TTGCCAATCTTTTTTAATTCCCAATTCATAAATTTAGCCTTACGTTTCCACATACACCATTTCTTTTTAGTCATTTCGTTAAACTCCTTTTTATTTGTCTTAATATAGTATATGAAATAAAAAGAAATATGTTACAACAAAAGTATTGCACATTTAAATATATTGATGTATACTATATATAGATAGTTGGAAAATAAAGGAGGTACATTATGTTAACAAGGGTTACGTTTAGTTTAGATGATAAAACTTTAGAAGATTTTAGAAAAACATGCAAGGAGAATTTTATTAATCAATCAGCAATAATTACCGCAACAATGAAAGATATTATTGAAAAGTATAAAAAGGAGGATAAAAAATAAATGGATAATTATATAGATATTAGATATAATGAAGATTTGGCAAACAAAATAGGGTTAAATGGATCTATAATATACGATTATTTAGTTAGTAAAATATCAGAAAAAGAATATTTTTTAGATATTGATGATATTTATAATGATTTACCTATTATAGGTAGGACGACAATGATAAATCTCGTTAATAAAATGATTATGGATGGGTATTTAAAAGAAATCGTTTTAACAAATATTGAAAAATATAAAATAATTTCGAATAAGCAAATGGATGGTCTTGGAATTGGTAATAGAACTTGTGATTGGTGTAGTTGTAAAACTACCACATTGCATAAGCACCATTATCCCATACAAAAAAAAGACGGTGGTATTCAATTAGTAAATATTTGTCCAAATTGTCATTATGAATTTCATCATTTAAAAAGTAAGTTGGAAATAATTTAACTTATAGTCTATACTTTAACGGAAAGAGGTATTATACTAATGATATACCACAAGTTACAAAAAAAGAAAAATACCAAGGCATTACTACCTCGGTAAATTAAGAGTTATATAAAAGTTATGCTCATACAAAAATGTTCATAATGCTATTATACACCATTTGTATGAAAAGTATACACTTTTTTTATATCCTTAAAAATAAAACTTTAGGGAGGACAAAATGAATAAATTAAAAAGAGTTGTAATAAAAGAGGAATTAGTAGCACTCACGGGAGATTACAAAAAGGCTTTGATGCTTAATCAGTTCATATATTGGAGCGAAAGAGTAAAAGATTTCGATAAATTTATGATAGAGGAAAAAGAAAGATTTATAAAACACGGTAAATATGAAGTAGCTGACGAAATAATTTTAACTAATGGATGGATCTATAAAAAATCAGAAGAATTATCATCCGAGTTAATGCTAGATTATAAAATAAAAGCAATGAGAGAACATTTAAAATTTCTAGTAGAAAAAGGTTGGCTCGATGAAAGAAATAATCCTAATTTTAATTGGGACAAGACAAAGCAATATAGAGTTAATCTTATAAAAATACAACAAGATTTATTAAAGTTAGGATATAGCCTTGAAGGTTATTCTATGGATATAAATTTCATAAATACAGAGATTGCATCAACTACCGAAAACGAACAACCGAATACGACATCAAAGGAAGTTCGAGGTTTCCAAAAAGGTAATGGAATAGACGAAAAGGAAATAGCAATACCAGAGACTACTACAAAGACTACTAAAAAGAAAACAACAACGAAGCAACAAGGGTATGATTTTATAATAGATTCCTTTACAGAAAATCAAGAATTAAAAACTACTATAATACAATTTATAAAAATGAGAGCAACTATTAAAAAACCTCTTACAGACCATGCACTTGATTTAATACTTAAAGATTTAAATAATTTTACTTCCATAGATTCTGAAAAAATAGAGATTTTAGATAATAGCACTAAAAAATGTTGGCATGGAGTATTTGAACTTAAAGAAGAGAAACAACAACAACAAACATCATCTAGTAAATATAAGCCATTCGGCAATCCAATGGGGGAATAAAGATGATAACTACTAAAGCATTACCTTATAACAGCGAACTAGAAGCAGAAGTATTAGGTTCAATTATAGTAAACAACAATAAAATACTAGATGCTATGGAAATATTAAAAGCTGATGATTTTTATAA
>JAGXOB010000241.1:2037-2962 GCA_019894735.1 Promethearchaeota archaeon
CTCTAAGTATGGAATTAAAGCCTGTCATAGATAGCATAGGAGGTATTACGTACCTTTCTGCATTAACATCTAGTTCAATGGGTGCAAAAATTAAAAATCACTGTGAAATATTAAAGGAATTAAGCAATAAAAGGCAAGTAATAAAGCAGTGTACACTGGCAATAGAAAAAGTTTATGAGAATATGGAAAGTAAGGATATTATAAACGAATTTACTAATTCAATGTTAAGCGTAGATACTCAAAGAAGTAAGATTTCTACCGCAAGTGAAGTTATGGCTAAAACATTAGATTTCATTGAAGAAAACTTTAAAAATGGCGGTAATATAATAGGTATGCCATGTGGCATAAGTTCAATCGATAACGCTACAGATGGATTTATAAAAAAAGACGTTGTTGTAATAGCTGCGAGACCCTCAATGGGCAAGACGCTTTTCGCTACAACCATAGCTGACGGACTTTCTAAAAACAATAAAGTAGCTATATTTGAACTAGAAATGAGTGATGAAGCACTAGGAGTTAGAATGTTAGCCGGTAGAAGTATGATGAATGGGGTTAAATTAAGGCGTGGAGCGTTCCAAGATAAAGAATGGTCTAATATTACTCTAGGTGCTTCAAACCTCTCTACACGCAAGCTATGGATAGATAGTAATCCTACACAAACAATCTACGATATAAAGGCAAAAGCTAAAAGGTTAAAAATGCAGAATGGATTAGATTGTATAATAATAGATCACATTGGATTAATAGAAGAAGTAAGGAAAAATATAGGAAATAGAAATGCTACTATAAGCGAAATAACAAGACAGGCGAAGATTATGGCTAAAGAATTAGATATTTGCGTAATACTACTAAGTCAATTAAATAGAGGTGTGGAACAAAGACAGGATAAGCGTCCTATGCTAAGCGATTTAAGGGAGAGCGGAAG
>JAGXOB010000242.1 GCA_019894735.1 Promethearchaeota archaeon
GTACCAGATTTGATTATTTCAGTACAAGACGTCATCCCTAAGCAACGTATGAATTTAAATGATCTCAATACTTTTAGAAATCTCCCAAAATTAAGCGAGATTAAAGATGAAGATATAAGAAAGGTAGTTGAGTTTGTTCTTCAAGAATTAAAGGAACAAGGTCTTAATATTGATAAATCTGATGAAAATTAAAGAATAATTTTAAAATTTTTTAATTCTAACCTTAAATCTTAACTTAATATTATTTGTATTACTAAATGTTGGGAATTTTAGGTTTTAATACGAATTTGTTTATAATCCCGGATCATATGTGTTAAAGGGATTTCCATAGAGTATAAGATTGATATTTTTCTTATATTTATCCAATTTACTTATATCTGGTATGTTATTTAGAGTTAAATCTAGTGATTTTAAATTTTTGAAATTTTAAATTTTAAATTTTAAATTTTTGAATTTTAAAAACCTGGGATTCCCGGATACAATATATTATTCCTTTTAGGAATTATATCGACCGTTGCTATAATAATCGTCAAAAAAAGGTTAAATCGTTTAAATTAAAACATTTTTTTTCTATTTATTTTTCGTTTCTTTAATTTAATATCTTTCTTAAAATAAACTCTTTTCAGCGTAAGATAACTTAAAGAGATGTAATTTATTTTATTTTTTTAATAAATATCTTTGGAAATATCTAAAAAAAGTAGAATTAATAAAACCTATTCAGATATTCTGACCTTACAGAAATTTTAATTTATTTAGGAGAAAAAAAGTAAAAAGTAGTTTTTTTAATTTAATCCCATGATGCTTTTTTTACGGAGCTATCGTCGTCTTCAGTATGTATTCTCTTTAAGTCAATATCAGAATAACCTGGGATGATATTAAGGATTCTTCTCGTCGCATTCTCAACATCTTTCGATGAAGTTATTGCTCGGCCAACTATTAAAATATCTGCGCCCATTTCTAATGCATATTTGGCAGAATTTGGATCAATTCCTCCAGCAACAGCAACTAAAACACGATCTCGTCCAGAAGCTAATTTTTGATCTTTATATAATTCCTTAATTTTAGGAATTGCCGCCCATCTTGTTTTTTGAGCAGCGTTTGAGGATTCTGAGCCAGAACCTTGTTCAACGTCAATTGCACGATGTAAAATGACGACATCAGGAACTTGTTTTAGTTTAGCTAGTTTTGCAACGGGGTCATCCACTTCCATGGTGTCAACAAAACCATGAATTCCCATACGATTAGCTTCTAAAAGGAATTTATCAATGGAAGAGGTTGCAGCTAAACCACTTACTACAACACCATCTGCGGTTGCATCAAATGCAAAATCCACTTCTAATTTCCCTACATCTAGAGTTTTTAAATCTGCCACAATAAATTTTTGAGGTGCTAATTCTCTAATTTTTTTTATTGCTTCCATACCATATTTCTTAAGAAATGGCGTTCCAATTTCTAAGATAATTCTGTCACTCTTTGGTAATTCTTTTACCACTTTCAAATGATGTTCTAGATTTGGATGATCCATAGCAACTTGGACATATGGAGGTCTCCAAAGCCTTGGTATTCTGATTCCAGCAACAGGATGTTTTGCTCGATCTTTATCGTAGAAAATTTTCTCGATTGGGGGGTAATTCATTAAAGCTCTTTTAATTGCTAGTTTCGTTGCGCTATAATTGTATTGATAAATTTTCCTATAATCCTTTGCATCGGGGTGAATAAAGACGCTTATGATGAGAACCCATTCATCCAGTTTATTCATAGGTATAATATTTTCTTCTACCGCATCGGCTATTGCCTTAGCAACTGCTGCTTGAGCAGGTCCAAAAATCTTATTTGCCTCTTCCATTTTTGAAACCGTTACTTTGGGTATAACAAGGCTGATTGGTTTTGTAAGAAGATTTGGTCTTATACATGCTAGAAGCCCCCCATGTCCTATTGAAGGAGAACTAAGTGCGTTTGCAAAAGATATTCCAACAGGACCATCTTTTGAACCAATTATCAAATCTATATGTGCTACGTTTTCTTCAGCACCTAAAAGGGCTTCCCCTATAAAGTAGTCACTTTTAACCATAATAAATACAGTACCTAATTTTTATTTAATTTTTTATATGTTTTAGATATTACAAAATAATTCTTTACTCCATTAAATTAGAGTTAATTCTCCATTATTAAAATTATCCTTCCCCTATTTAGAAAAAAATCCGTAGTAGATAATTATAAATATCAAAATTGATATGTTCTTTAAAGAATACTGATTTATAATTTTCAGTAGAGGTGTGAAAATAAAGAATGTCGCATGTGTTATCTAAAGGAAGATATCCTAGACAACCCGATGGATCAGCCGTTTTAGCAGCATGTAGGGAAGATTTTAGAAAATTTAAAGAAAGAAATGGAAATTTACTATTAGAGCATCTTAGCACCTTAATTAAAGACCTAGAAAGAAGAGGAATAGATCCCGAAGTCTATAAAAAACAGAAAGAAAATCTGGAAGAAGTTAGGAGCTTAATTGTAAAAGGAGAGGAATTAATCGCTTTTACTCGCTTTACGAGGACCTTTCCTTATTGTATGCCTCATAGGTCACTACTTTAAGTTTGAGTAAATAATTTTTCTGTCTCTTTTGCGATGTCAAATAAGTTTTTTAGGGTCGTTAAGTCTAAATCGTTAGTTTCAAATATAATGTGTTGGCAATCGTATTTGGTATAATCGCGTTCTACAATATTTAATTTAAAATAATCTCTCTCGTCCCATAAGCGAGAACCAGGGTATGGTGTAGCGGTAAAATAATTTATTGTATCATCACTATTAAAGGGCAAACTTTTAATGAACTCAACAGTCTTTTGAAAACTAAGTTCAGTCTCACCGGGTAAGCCTAATACAAAATACGCTTGAATAGGGATATTGACCGTTTTTAAATGTTTTATGCCAATCTCTACTTGTTTAGGAT
>JAGXOB010000243.1 GCA_019894735.1 Promethearchaeota archaeon
ACCAAAGGCTGTTGAAGCTATCAAGAGTGTCGCACAAAAGGTAAAATTTTATCCAGATCCAGATCCCAGAGAATTAAAAAGTGAGATTGCTGAATACGTTGGAGGAATAGAGCCTGATAACGTAATAATTGGAAACGGTTCAATAGAACCAATTTATATGATAGCCGATTTTTTTGCGCCTGATTTTGAAGCAATTATTCCAGTACCATCTTTTTCAGAGTATGAAAAAGCTACACTTAGAGTTCACGGTAGCCCAATTTTCAGTAAATTGCAAGAAGATTTCTCAATGAATATGAAAAGTATAAAGAAAGCTACTAATGAAAAAACTCGAATTATGTTTATTTGTAATCCTCACAGTCCTTCTGGAAAATTATACAGTAGAGATATTATTTTGGAATTAACAGAGTTTTGTGATAGGAAGAATATTGTTGTCTGCGTTGATGAGAACTATATGGAATTCACTGAGTTAGGTCCGAAAACAACTGTATCGGGATATGTTGAGAACTACAAGAATCTTTTTGTGGTTAAGTCTTTATCAAAATTCTTTGGTATGCCTGGAGTAAGATTTGGATTTGGAATAGCCAATAAGAATTTTATTTGTGAACTTCAAGATGTTAGACAACCTTGGA
Organism: Promethearchaeota archaeon; assembly: GCA_019894735.1. The sequence continues at coordinate 630 of JAGXOB010000243.1, forward strand.
GTATTAATTTACTAGCTGTTTTTGCTACAAGAGCGGCTCTTAAAGATTCTGAATTTATTAACAAAACAAAGAAGACAATTGCAACAGAAAAAACACATCTAGTTGAAATGCTTAACTCAATAAGCTGTTTTCAAGTTTTCCCTTCAGTAACTAATTTCTTATTAATAAAAATCCTTGATAAAAGAATTTCATCCACAACTCTTAGAGAAAAACTGGCAAAAGAGGGAATTTTAATTAGGGACTGTAGCACTTTTGTTGGCCTCGATAATAGTTATTTCAGAGTGACTGTTAGATCCTTTGATCAGAATAATCTTCTCATAGATAATCTGAGAAAAGAAATTAAAAAGATTATTTAGAACCTAATAAAACACACTTAAAAAAGAAAAGTTCATTTTTGACTTTTTTGGTTTTTTAAGAAGAATAGTTATTAATTTTAAATTGAACGGGAGAAATATTTAGGGCTCTTTTTTAATACATTCCAAATCCCTTCACGTTTCATTTTTTTGACAATATTTCTAAAAGATAGATTCAATTTTGATTGATACCTCATCTGAATTTGTTTCAGCATATCAAAATCGAATTCATCTGTCTTAACAAATTTTAAGAAGCCCTGTTGACGATCAAATAGACCTTTTTCAATAACTTCATCATAAAGGCTGCTACCAGGATAGGCAATAAAGATATTAAATTGACACCAATCAGGATTTAATTTCTTCGCAAATTTGTAAGACATTTCTATATCATTAAGAGTTTCACCCGGAATACCTATCATAAACGAGCAGGCAGTTTGTATACCTTCTTTTTTACATAGCTTAAACGCTTGAATATTTTGCTCGATTGTAATTCCTTTGTTGATCTTTTCCAATATTCTAGGTGATCCTGATTCCACCCCAAACCAAATTGTTTTGCATCCAGCATTTTTTAATGATCTGAGAAGATCTTGTGAAATCATATCAGCTCTAGTATCGCAGACCCAATCAATGTCTTTTTTTAATTTTCTTATCTGCTCACATAATTCTGTTGTTCTTTTCTTGTTAATTGTAAAATTATCTCCTAGAAAATAGATACCTTTAGTTCCAAAATTGTTTGCCATGTATTCTATTTCATCTACAACTCTGCGGGGACTAAATGCGCGACACCCAGGTCCCCAGAGTCTTCTTGTTTCACAGAAAGCACATTTGAATGGACATCCTCGAACAATGTTCATTGTATCAACAGGTTTTACATTTAGAAATGGAATTTCTCGTTCATACGAATCTATTGTCAGTAGATGTCTAGCTAAGAAAGGGATTTCATCTAAATCAGAAATGAATTTTTGCGGATTTTTAGTTATTTCTTGTTTTTTTCTGAAGGCCAAACCAGGAATGTTACTAATAGCTTTTTCATTCAAATTATTGAGGATACAATTTGCTAATTCGACCATGGCGTGTTCACCTTCACCCATTATAACATAATCGATTTCAGGATGTTTCAACATGCTTTCAGGAACATAGGAAGGATGCCAACCACCAACAACAATTTTGCAGTGTGGAAGTACTTCTTTTATGGCCTTGGCTGATTCAACACATACTGGATATGAGGCTGAACTGCAAGTGATTCCCACCAATTGTGGATTGAGCGTTTTAACTAATTTTTTAAGTTCATCATTTGTTTTTTTAAATAAGTAATTGTCAAGAAGTTTTACCTTGAATCCGGATTTTTCAAGCGATCCTGCAACAAATAATAGTCCCAAAGGGGGTAGTCGGATAGGTTTACTCCAAGGGGAGTTTTCTGGTGGGGCAGTAGTCATCAAAAAAATCAAGAAAAGGCTTCTCCTAAATTTTAAGTTGGATTAAATTTTCAATGAGATACACCTTTTAAAGGGTAATGGTCTTAAAAACCTTTAGCCAAAGAAAAAATGATGAACTTTTGTCTGCAAAGAAGAAAAGTGATGAATAGTCAGAAGAAGTTTAATATTTAAATAATTGAACAATGACCCTTTTTGGCATTTGATTTGTACAAAATATATTAATCACGAGATTTCTTGTAGGTATTCGAACATAACCAGTTCAGGGAATAACTATGAAGACACGTATAACTCTTGTTAATCCACCCTACCCAGTTGGATCTCATAAACATCCTCCTTTCACTCCTTTGGGTTTGGGATATTTGGCTGCTGTTTTAGAAAAAAACAAATTTGAGATCAATGTTGTTGATTGTCAAGCTCTAGATATTAATTATGAAGAGTTTAAAGCAGAAATAAGTAAAAAACAAGCAGATATAGTGGGTATTACATCGACTACGCTAACTTACAAATCAGCTC
>JAGXOB010000244.1 GCA_019894735.1 Promethearchaeota archaeon
CCGCTATACTCGTGTGTACTATATACTTGCATCAGAGTTTTGTCCGTAAGTACTATTTCTTCGGGATATTTTGCTAAAATTTCAGTACCGACACGGTCATCCCATTTCATGACTACTAACCCTACTGGCATTTTTTCAGAGTACCTCCTTTAAAATCTTCCTTTTTAGGTGATATAGATTCTTTTTTTGACTCAACTACTAGAATTTACTCCAATAATCTAATTTTTAACAATTTTATAAAACAACTTAATTAAAATCTTATGCTTTCCAAAAGGCTGAATTGGATACAATTTGAAATTAGCAAAAACATAAGAATGTGTACTTAAATCTATAATTACTCTTTTATTAAAAGTAAATAAATTTTTCTTTTTTTTGGGCTATCTGGATTATCGATAACAAAATTACCTTTAAAACTCGTGTTTTTAACCAAAATATCCCCAATGTTGTCTAATACAGTTTTATTCTGCGGATAAAATTGAAAAATTACTTTCCCTTTAGGTTTCAGAATCGCATAAAACGAATTAAAAAAATTGCTTAAATCCAATCTACTGTTTTTTATATTTTCATCCTTGTAGATCCATTGTAATGCTGAAATGGAAATGATTGCGTCGAATATGTTTGGTTGAAATGGAGGATAACGCATATCAGCTAGAATTGGATTTAAATCTTTGATGTCGTAGAAATAGAGAAAATCTGGAATAATATCAAGTGCTACTGTCTTGTGTCCTAATTCATCTAAATACATCGCAACAAAACCAGGGCCACAACCAGCATCAAGTATTAAGTAATTATTCTTTTTAAGTTCTAATATTTCTAATGCTCTCAATGTAATTTTTCTTTGTGTACGCATTATGGATTTAGACTGGGCATAACTAGAAAGAGTTTCATTATTAAAGTAATCTAATACGCTCTTATACATCTCTTCAGGTCTTTTTCGTTTGATATTAAAAAAATAATCATCGCTCAAAATGAGTATGCCTATTTAAATTGCTTGACTAATTGATACGGTAAAAGCTTTCTTAAATTAGTTTATAAATCAAAAATTTTATTAGAATTTAAATATTTAATATTTCAATTAGCTTTAATTTTTGACATTTCAAATTTTTAATGGTGAAACTATTGTCTGAAAAAGAAGAAAAAATAGTAGTCAGAAAAGCAACGCTTAATTTAAGAAGAAAATACGGCAGAACTAAGCAAATCAGTATTGTAGAAAGAGATGCATATGTCCCAGGCTCTATAGAAAAAGAAATTAGAGAAACTCTTTCTAAAAGAAAATCGATATTGGCATCTGACCTAGCTCTGAGGTACGATTTAAGAATTTCAACTGTAAATCTGTTATTGAAGCAATACGAAGAAGAGGGTTTAATAAAATTATTAGACCCTAATTTGAAATTAAAGATTTATGTTCCTAACTCTTAATTTTTAAACAATTGAATATTCTCAATATAAAATTTCTTATTTATATTTGCATTCATTTGTAAATTCTATAGCTGAAGGTTTTAGAAAAAAATTTATATTTCTCTGAACTAATCCTAATAACATACATTTTTTGAAGCAGATGTAGCCTAGCTGGTAAGACGCCGGCTTCGAAAGAATTTCTTACTTTCCGTTAAAGCCGGTGCGTGTGAGCGCTCGGGGGTTCGAATCCCTCCATCTGCGTTATTATCGAACTAAATAAAATAAAAAATATTATAATGCCTGGTAATATTATCGTTTTAGGTGAATTGAATAAAAAATTATATTATGAGTCTAATGTTTACGATAAAGTAATTGAGGAAATTGTTTCTCAGTTAGCTAATTTTATTAGATATAATCCTGATGATGTAGGTAAAGAAGTGCTAAAAAAGATTGTAACTAGAGGATTTTCCAATATGCCTAATAAAATAATCGGACCGGTTCATTTAAAAGGAGAGGAAGTGGTAACGATTCATTTGAACTTTTAGCTAAATTAAGGATTACACCAAAACTAATTAGCGTTATTGTAACTGGAAGTTTGCCGTTCAAGTTACTAAATTTAAAATTATTAACTAATTAATCCTCACAAGAAAAGAATAAACGATTTTATACTAAATCCCAAGAAATAAAATACAGGCTTATATTATTGAATTAATTGTAGAATTATGGATTCCATTTGAGCTTTAGCTGATTCTAATTTGTTTAAGACTTCAACAGTCTTTTCTAAATCCTCTTCATCTTCTTCGATAATGAATAGCAGATAAAAATCTAAATTTCCAAATTTTAATGTTTCTACTAACCCTGAATATCTACTTCCATCTTCAAATTTATCTGAAAATTCTAAGCGCTTCTTATTTTCTGTTATTATTTTTTTTTGAGCTTCTAAATATTTATCGTAAATACGAATTTTCTCAGTTAAGTGTAAATGTGGTCTATAGTATTCTCCAATCGTTATACCTTTAGAATCAAAAAGCGCCATCAATACCGAATTATAATTCTTACTTATTCTGGAAAACAATCTAGAAACCATTTCCATTTTTTCAAATAATAAAGATAATCCCGACGAGAACGCATCCATTATTGATTTAATATCATATATTGAAGTTTCAAAGAAAAATATGTCAAAATCGTGACTGTATCTTATTAAAGCATGCTTAATTGTTAAAACCCTTTGGTTTATTACTTTCTCTCGAGTTAGCTCCGGATCGAATTTATGAAGTAGTATACACAACGGGGGGTATTCTTGATTCTCCTTTAAGAATAGTAAAATTTGATCAAGATAATCTATTGTCTCAACATAGCGATCGTAGTCTTGCGCATCGATAACATAAAAAAGTAGATCAGTTCCACTTATGTATTTAGTAGGATTTTTTAAATACTCTTCTCTATATTGTAATTGTCCTCCAAAATCCATTCGTGTAAATTCAATCCCTAAAAATTTAGAAGCGTCACGAGC
>JAGXOB010000245.1 GCA_019894735.1 Promethearchaeota archaeon
TATTTAGTTTCGCTATTTAAGATTTTTTTATATCTAATTTTTCCACATCAAATAGGGAGAAGTTTATACCTAATTACTTAAAAATAGTTATTCTTAAGATACCTTAACCTCTGCGAAATAAAATGATATGAGATTTAAAAGAAGTATTGTAGTTGTATTAATTATTATAATTTCACTAATCCTATTCCCTAGTGAACTAATGATTCATTTTATTAATTTTCTTAATATTTATCCAATAGTATATTGGATCAGCCATATCTCTGCTATTATTAGTGTTTTAACCGTCATTATTACTTTATTTTGGTATGGAAACGCGAGAAAAAGGTTTTCATCACCAATCAAAAAAAAGACATTTTCTTCTGTTAAAATAATTCTCACGATAATTACAATTTTAGGAATCATTCAGGTAATATTATCTCTATTCGCTCAAGAATTATTATATCAAGTAACTTCTATATTATTTATCACATTATCAGTATTTTTTGGTTTTAGAACTTTTGTTAATTTATCTACTTCACTCTTGTTTCGTCCGAATATTAAGGAGTTTGAGCCTCCACCATCAGTTTCAATAATTATACCAGCCTATAATGAGGGTAAAGTGATTGAAAAAACAATAAGATCAGTTTTAGAACTGAGTTATAGTCAAAAAGAGATTTTTGTTGTGGATGATGGCTCAAAGGATGATACTTTAAAAATTGCAAAATTGATGGAAACTAATAATCCAATTAGGGTCATTTCAAAAAAAAAGAATGGTGGAAAGTGGGGTGCACTAAATAAGGGGATAAAATCATCTAAATCAGATATTATAGTATGTATAGATGCTGATACAGTTTTAGATAAGGACGCAATACAGCCATTAGTCCGTCATTTCATTGATAGTAAAGTTGGAGCAGTAGCAGGGAATATAAAAGTTGGAAATCGAGATAAGTTACTTACAAAATTACAAGCTTTGGAATATATTTCTAAATTAAATATTCAAAGAAGAAGTGAGGCATTTTTTAGAAAAGTAACAGTAGTTCCAGGTCCTTTAGGAGCTTTTAGAAAATCTATAATTAAAGAGGTAGGTTTCTATACTGGAGATACATTTGCAGAAGATGCAGACTTAACTTTAAAAATATTAAGAGCAGGTTATAAAATAAAATATGAACCTAAATCAATCGGATACACGGAAGCTCCAATATCTATTTTTGATTTAACTAAACAAAGGTATCGTTGGTATCGAGGATTATTACAAGTAATAATTAAACATAAAGGCATGATTTTTAATCCAAAATATGGAACTACAGGATTGTTTTTGATTCCATGGGTATCTTTGAATGGCTTAATCTTTACTTGGTTTAACTTTTTCGCAGGTGTGTGGACTTTTATACTTATATTTAATCCATTTTCTGGATTTCTTATATATATACGAATTTATTTTTTCTGGTTTTTTTTCTTTCTGATAATAGAAATAGCTATCAGTATGTATGCAGTATATGTGGATGTTAGGGAAAAGCCAAAAATTTTGTTTTATTTAATCGTTTATAAATTATTCTACGGATACATGATTAACACAATCAGAATTTTAAGTCAATTAGAGCAATATTTAAAATATCCTATGAAATGGGAGGTTATTAAAAGGACAAGTGCTATACCTATTTATAAGGAACTACAGTATGTTTAGAATTGTTTAGAAATGAAATATCTCCCATACATCAAATCAAAAAAATTTCGCTTGAAAGGAGAAGAGGGGAGTTTTACTGAATCGAAGTTGCTAAATGATGATATAGCTCGTGAATTTATTTCATCAGGTGAGGTTACTTCTAACACATTCACTAAAAAGTTCATTGCTACTTGTGGGAATTGCCATTTAATTTGTTGGGGAGACCGCGACGAAACTCTTGAGAATTGTAAGATATTAATGAATTCTGGTTGCGTTGTGACAGATGAGAATGGCGACAATATAATTGTAACATCTGAAAAAGCCAAAGAGCTTGAAAAGGCTGGAATGCTAACTAGCCCTTATGCTAAATCATCTGAAGGACTTCAGAAAGTTGAAATGGGTGTTAATGCGATATTTAAGAGGCTGAGAAAAGAAAAAAATTGATTTAATTTAGGAGATGAGATATAAAATGAAAACTCTTAGAATGGAAGAGATGAATTGGGTTGATATTAAAAAAGCGATTAATGACGGTTTTAAAACGGTCATAATTGGAGTAGGTTCAACTGAACAGCATGGACCTCATTTACCAACTCAAACAGACGCATTAATAGCGGATGTTGTAGTTAATTTAATCGCTCAAAACTTAAAGAATGCGTTGCAAGCACAAACGATACGAGTGGGGTGTTCAGATCATCATTTACCGTTTCCTGGGACAATATCGTTAAAGAAATCTACTTTGAAGGCGATTATTCACGATTACACTGAGAGTCTTCAACGACATGGTTTTGAAAATATTATTTTTATCCCTACACATGGGGGAAACTTTAATCCGGTAAAGGAAGCTATTGAGGAAGCACAGGAAAAATATCCTAAAATAAAGATTTTTGGATTTACAGATTTGATGGGCTTTGTAGACGCTGAGGATAAAATTGCAGCAGAGTTTAATATAACGAAGGAAGTAGCAGGAGCTCATGCGGGTGAAGTAGAAACATCCCAAATGTTAGCCCTCGCTGAAAATCTTGTTGAGAGAGGGAGGTTCCAACCAGGTTATCTTGGTGTTTTAGGGGAAGAAGAGGTTGAAATGCTTTTTAAAAATGGAATGCCCTCTTTGACTGAAATCGGCGTTATCGGAGACCCAACTAATGCGAGTAAAAAAAGAGGTAAGCTCTATATAGAAAAAATCGTAGAATTTCTAACTGTCGAAATTAAAAAAAATCTTTAAAGAGAACAATTAAAATG
>JAGXOB010000246.1 GCA_019894735.1 Promethearchaeota archaeon
CTTGTAAAGATGGTGAAGGAGCCACTTTTTATAGCTTTTATACTTCTTTCTTTCTGAATTCACATATATTTACCTTTACCAACTTTATAATTGACTAAAAAATTGCTATCAAATAAAATAACTTCTATGACTAATAATAAAATGAGTAATGACTTAAAAAACCCAATAAATGTGTAGTATGCTCATTTTAAAAGAACATTCATCTTTTTAATTTATAATTAGAAATTTTAAATAAAACCTAATTAATATTTTTCAACAAATCATTATTAATTAAAAATATTGATAATATTATGAAAGAAAACGAACGAAATGAAGGAGAGCCTAAGCCAAATAAGTATTTTATAGGTCCTGGCTTTGGTTTGGTGGTAATGGGATTTGCTTATATCATTTGGTGGTTTGCAGGTCCATGGGCATGGGAAGCAGTAGCAACAGATCCGAGATGGGCACATAACTGGGCGTACGCAATAATTATTTTTAATGTGGGCTTAGCTTGGTATCATAAGAGTCCCCTTACTTGCACTTTAGCAATGATCCAATCTTTCATGTTGCCGATAACGGCAAGTGGATCATTCAATACGATAATTTGCACCGTAATAACTGCTATAGTATTTTTTGTATGGGGAATTCTTGTAATTTTTGAAAAATGGAAAGGAATTTCTTTTTTGGAGGAAAAACTATCCATAAAGGGTAAAATCTGGCTGAATATGCATACTTTAATAATTGCCTGGATTTTAATCGCGCATATGGGATTAATGTTTTTTATAGTACGACTTCCTTTAGAATTTCCTTTATACCAAATTGCCAACAATGCTGGATTTTTAACCAATTTGCCTCCTGAAGGCTTGGAGTTTGCAACTTGGAGTTATGACATAGGATTGTTTATCTTTTTAATTTTCGCATTAAGAGAACAATACAAAATGGGTTACAATTTACAAAATAAATCTTGGCCAAAGTTAAGTTTTTTTGTAGCAATCCTCGTAATGGGTGTTTCGCTGCTTGCACTGTTAATTCAAGATTTAACTGTAGGTCTTGATTGGGTAGGAACTTTTTATGGTTAATTATACCACCTATTTTTTTTTATAAAATTAAAACTTAAAATTAAGATTTAATTTCACTTCTTTATCGTTAAAGGATATTTCTCATCACATTGAAAATTAAAGGGTTAAGGTATGAATAAAAGAGAAGATTTTCCAATGGCTCACGCTGGTATGGTTTCACAAATTTCATTACAAGAGACTTATTTCGATGAGGGAAAAGTCTTTATATTGCAAATTGAATCGACATTACAATGTTTTCAATTATGTAAATACTGTTATGCAGGTAGTACTCCAGCTAGCTCAAACGGTTTGAGTTCAAATAAGATTAGAGAATTACTTAATTCTGCAGTTAATTTAGAAGTAAAAATGATTGATTGGTTAGGAGGGGATCCCTTGGTTAGAAGCGATTGGTACGAACTGTGTAATTATGCTTCAGATTTAGGTTTAATTAATAATATTTGGACTAGCGGCATTCCATTATCTGACCCTGAAGTCGCCAAGAAAGCGGTAGAGGTTTCTGAAAAAGGATTTATCTCTACACATCTGGATACTGTGGATCCAAACTTGTATTTGGGATTGCATGGTAGTGATTGTTTTGAGGTTGATTCTAATAACATCAAGCTTATCATCAAAGGGATTGAGAATACCATTGCTGCGGGGAAGGATCCAGAATCTATGGTAAACTGTATCACATTTACCACTCCACTTGCTAACGGTAGAGCGAATAATATGATTGATTACATGCAAAATAATTTTGGAATAAAAACATGCTTAACATTGTTTAATCCCGTAATACATTCTAGTCTTAGCGATGATTGGGAACCAAGTAGAACTCAAATAGAAAATGCTTTTGCCTATAGAGACAAAATAAATTATCCGGACGACCCATCCTGTGGTGTTATGGACGTTTCAAAATTTTATTGTGGTACCTCCTTATGTATCAAAGCTGATGGATGGCTTACTCCTTGCTCAGTTATTAAAACAATAGAGTTTGGCAACGTGAATGATGACACCCTTGAAAATCTTATTGAAAAAAAGAAAGATAGATTACTTTTCCTCGATTTTCGCGATCTTTCAAAACTTCCAGGTAATTGTGGTAGTTGTGTAAATAATTCTCATTGTTTTGGTTGTAGAAGTAGTGCGTTTTATTATGGAGGAGATGTTATGGCTGCCGATCCTAAGTGTTATCAGTTCACTCCAGATCTAAATAAAAAAGAATAATTATGGTCCTTTAATTTTTAACTCTTTAAATTAAACTTATAGGTTAATCATTTTACATTTAAATCCTAATAATCCTTATTAATCAAAAATATGAATAATTTTAATTAGGAGTTTAAAAAGAATTTCATCGCATAAAAAATACAACTTTAGTGTAAAGGATGTTAGTGATGTTTATGCAGGTCCCGGAGGAAAACTGTGGGAACTATTAATGGGGGAACATATTCATGTTGGAGGAATACAGCAAAATGATTATCTTGCTAAAAAGTTGGGCTTGGAAAGTGGCGGAAAAGATATGGTCATCTTAGATATTTGTTCTGCATTAGGAGGTCCTGCGAGATATTTAGCTGAAAATTACAATGTTAAGGTAGTAGGATTAGATATAACATTGGAGATGATAAACGAGGCGAGAAAAAGAACTGAAAATATGCCATACGCAGATTTGATAGAATTTCGCCTTGGTTCAGCTCTTGATATTCCTGCCCATAATGAAGCTTTTGATTTCATCTGGGGACAAGACGCCTGGTGTTACATTCGTGATAAGAATAGATTAATTCAAGAAGTTGAAAGAGTTTTAAAACCTGGTGGTAAAGTAGGTTTTACAGATTGGATTTGGGGCCCA
>JAGXOB010000247.1 GCA_019894735.1 Promethearchaeota archaeon
GAAATAAGATAAACAGATAGGTACCATGAAAGGTATGGAATTAGTGAAAGGTTTAGAAATTCGTATAGTACAGGAAGATTTATTGTAATAAACAAGAAAATACTAGTTAGCATTAAAGAGTTTTTTTTCCCATATTTAACCGCAAAAGTATCTATTTCTGCTACTAGATCAGCTTCATAATCACCTGCGACTTGAAATAGTTGACCAGCACTTTGAACTAGAAAAAGTGGAACAGCAACAAAAAAAGCATCTTGATAGCGACGTATCATCCAAACTGATGTAAAATCTAATGATAATTGAGAAGAAATCTGCAAACCCATAAGAAACGGCAAGACCCCTGATCCAAATCCACAAATAATAATATCTAAAAGTGGTCTTTGCTTAAAACATATTGGAGGAGTGGAATAATTTATCCACAAAAATATGTAGACTGAAAAAAGAATAAACAAACTTAAACTTGAAAGAAAAGCTCCAACTAAACTAATTAAAATAAAACCACAAGATACTCCAAGCCCAGTAATTGGACGAATATGTCCAGAAGCAATAGGCAGATCTTTTTTAAGATAATTTTTTTTGTCATCCTCATAATCAATATACTGATTTAAAATGAAAATTCCACTCGTAGCTAGACAAAAAGAAAATAAAACCAATGCAAGTCGATCTAATTGGGGAATATCAAACAAAATGCTACCAAATAAGAAAATGAACATCCAGCCTTGCCAGCTATCAAAACGCAACATCTTAATATAGGGCCGGATTTTCCGTAAATTCAAGACATAAACCTTCTCTTACATTTTCATTTGAATCTTATAAAATAAACGGATAAAATTAATGGTTTTATTATTTATAACATCAAATTATATCACTATAAAAAAAGATTACCATTTTCCACAGAAAAAACGAAATCAGATCCAACAAACTAATAATCTGATTTTAACTATCACTAAGAAATAATTCAGAGTAGATTATTTTCATAAATAAAATTTTACAGGTTTTTGAGTAGATAACAAACACAAAAAGATTAGTTTTCAAAAAAGATTAATAGAATTAGCCTTTATTGAATATTTGTGATATGAAATGATTAGTGCAATAATTTTTCTCGCAACAGGATTTGAGGAGATTGAAGCAGTTACAATAATTGATGTTCTTAGAAGAAGTCACATAAAAGTTGTAGTAGCTGGTTTAATCTCTAATGAAGTGAAAGGTGCCCACTCAATAAAAATTATTCCAGACATAAATATTGACGAAGTTGATTTGAAACATTTTGACGCAGTCATTCTACCAGGGGGATCACCAGGGTACAAAAATCTGATGAAGAACAAAAAGGTCATGGCAATTATAAAAGAAGCCTTCATAAAAAACAAATTAATAGCAGCTATATGTGCTGCTCCAGCAGTTCTATCAGAAGCTGGAATCCTTAAAGGCAAAAAATGCACAATCTATCCAGGAATGGAAAATGAACTTGAAAAAGGAGGAGGAATTCCTCAAAAGAACTGGATAGTGGAGGATGAAAATATAATAACTAGTCAAGGTCCCGCAACAGCTCTTCCATTTGCAATAAAACTTGCAGAAAAATTGACTAACAAAGAAACAGCAGAAATACTGAAAGAGAAAACACTATCAAATTTAGTTTTAAAAAATAATTATTAGATCATAGTAGATTAATTTACTAATTTGAAAAATACGCATTTGGTCCTTTGATATATAGTAAAAAAAAGATTCTTTAGAAAAAAATAGAGTAATTTTTAGGAAAAAAAGAACATATCAGTTTATCTTGAAACTATTTACTCCCGTTGATAAACACATTCGTTATTTAATTTAGGATAATATAATAGTCTTTAGATTTTTTGCACTCTCGACCCAATCTTGAATTAGAGAAATGGGAGGCATTCTTTTCACCATATTTTTTTCATCATTTGTTTTTTTAAGAATCATATAGAGGTTTTTTGGATTTCTACTCGATAGGTCAGTTACAGTATTGACCCCAGCTGATTCCAACAGAGATGAATACTGCTTTCCTATTCCTCTTAATCTAAAAAAGTCTGCACGATAAACCCACTTAAGGATGGTTTTAGGAGCAACTCCTAGTTCAACAGATAGTGCTCGTCTGCTTTTTTTTGTAGAACCAGCACGCAGTAGATCCTCAACGATTTTTATATTTATATTTCTAAATTTGCTACCATAAGCTGGTCCAATACCTTCTATTGTTTCGATATCTTGGTCTAGGGTAACATAGGTTTTTCTTTTGATAATTTTCGGAGGAACCTTTCTTGCGGTAGAGGATTGTATTTTGGGAGGTACAGACTCTGGAATATAACTTGGAGTAGGCATTGGTGGAAGTTTATCTCTTGAAGTATGACTTATTACAATAAAGAATACAAGAATTATAAGACCCCAAAACAGACCATTTATTAAACCAAATATCAAGCTTGAACCAGAAAAACCCATAATTTCCCAACTTATTGGTGAAAGACCAAAAGAATTGTATATTGTTTTACCAGGTGGCAGAATTGGAAAGACAATAGTTAAGACAAGTATCAAAAAAAATGATATAGTAAATACTAATACTTTTGACATACTGAATAATAGTAGTCTCCCTTTTTTTGTTTTATGTTACATTTAATCATTATTTATAATAAGCAAATATATTTTTAGAAGCAAAAAATGTTCTCATAGTAATAATGAAATTTTGAGTATAAATTTAACACGTATCCCGGATCTAAAGTGTAATCACTTTCAATTTAATAAAAAATGAGAATAATTGAAGCACTAAACACTTTTTTTGAATAATAGAAAATAGTCGTATCTTAGATACTTAACAGTTAATGCTCTAAAACAGTTTTGTTCAAGAATAGTTTTAGCT
>JAGXOB010000248.1:0-2356 GCA_019894735.1 Promethearchaeota archaeon
CTTCAAGGCTACAAACGATGATACCAGCTCTACTTTCTTTGTAAAACAGAGGGTGTAAAAATTTAAAATCGATTTGACCAGCTATATCCCAAAAAATTAAGTTAATTACATCCTCATTAATATTTTTATCGTATCTCGAAAATTGGGCACCTATGGTTTTCACGTAATCTTTTTCAAAAGTTCCTTTCGTAAATTTCTTTAATAAAGATGTTTTACCAACACCTCCATCTCCAATTATGGATATCTTAAAACCGAACTCCTGAGAAGTTGTCATTACCTTATTTTATGCCTTTCGTAATATATATTTACTATAATGTAAAATTAGATATTGAGTAATATAAAACTTTAGCTAAAAGAATTTTAAAAATGATAACAGTTCTCTATTTTCTCATTAAAAATCTCATTTTTAACTGTGACACAGTTGCATTTATAATTGAGCTAGCGATAGTTTCACGTTAGTTTCGATTATTTATGGAAATTCTATCAAATATAAATGAACTTATAAAATTATTCAACTTTACTTCAAAAACAGAAATCTTGAAGTTGATATTATCCAAATATAATCTTATTTGCAATAAAAGTCTCTGTTATTAGGGATTCAAGTAAAGGTTCATCTTCTAACTGGATGGTTGTGTTTTTTTGAAAAGCTTTAAGCAAATTTTGCCAAATCTCTCCCTCTTTTTGTAAATTGTCTTCAAAATAATCTAATTTTTGAAGAGCATAGTAAGAATCGCCTTTAAATATGTAGGAAATAAAAAATGGCGGAATAGCTTTCATAATGAGGGTATGGTCACCGAATACTGCTCGGTCTAACCCTTCAGAAAATGTTTCCTTAATAAAATAATCAATGGTGGTTAGAAATCCACCAAAAAGGTGCGATTCAAACGATTTATCTTCAATAAAAGAGTGTGAAAAAAACGGTACACCCCCTTCTGATACAATTAAAAGAAGCACAGGCTCCTCTTTAGAAAGCTCCGGAAAGTAAATCATTCGTTTTTTAACCATTTTCTCCATTTGCTCGTTCAAACCAGCGAGTTTCCAACGTTCAGATAAGGGCATATCTGATTCTTTTAAATTCTCCCACATTTTCGATTGTTTAAGTAATTCGTCGTGTTCATACGAAATTTTCATCGCTAATCGTTTTATTCCGTATGATTCCGCTATCTTCTGAGCTTCAGTTAAGTAACGCCTTGCTGTTTTCATATTGAAATTAATTAAAGCTAATTTGGCTCGTAATATGAACGTCTCACAAAAAACTAGATATGAATGTTGCTTTTCAGCAATATCCAATAGCCTGGAAATATAATAATTAAGTTCATTAAGTACCTCAATGTTATTCTCTATACGATATTCCGTGAGAAGTATGTCACAAAGATGGATATGAGCTTTTATAATAACATCAAAAAATATAGTATCAGTTTCTATAAGTTCTTTGAATAATTCTTCTGCTTTTGCTTTATCTCGGATTCGAGAACTTGTTTTTAAAATAAGGGCTTTAGCGAATTTGTAACCAAATTCAATTCTATCGCCTTTTTTCTGGTTATAAATATTTTCCAAACGATGAAAATATTTTTGAGCATGTTCGTTATCTCCATGTTCAACGGCTAAGGTTATTAAACTTTCAATAGTGCCTTCAATAGAAAAAAAACTTTGAGGAATCTGCTCTAAAATATTTATACTCTCCTCTAAATGTTCCACAGCAAGTTCATATTCACCCATTTCACCATATAAATCCCCAATATTATTTAATAGAATGGCAATATTAGCACTACTCTTTATCTTTTTAAATAATTCTAAACCCTTTATGTTATATTTCAAGCTCTTATCCATTTCGCCAATAGAAATATAATATCCTCCAAAATAGAGTTGACACAGAGCAATCCAGAAGTGATTAAATTTAATTTCCTTTGCAAGAGATAATGCTTTTTTGATGTGCTCCCTACAAAGATCAAACTTGCTTTTTACTCGCAATAAATAACTCGCCATTATAAGATTAGCCCAGACGATTTCGAATGATTTATCGAATTTTTCTTGTGAATCTAAGATCCACACTAAAGACTTCTCAACCAAATCTACTTTATCACCATGCAATCCAACAAAAGCTTTTACTACACTTAGACGAGCTTTTCTTTGAGTTATAATTTCTTTAGACACATTTGAAATAGACTTTATTACTGACTTAGCTTTTTCAAAAAGTTTGAACGCCTCCTCAAATTTACCAGCTATAGCTAATCCAATGATTATAAAAAATAATCCATCAAAAGATTGGAGGTTATCATTACGTTTTTGACCTTCTTCATATATTTCCTCGCCTAAATTAATGAGATCTTCGCCTTTATTATAATAAAAGAGAATC
>JAGXOB010000248.1:2366-2863 GCA_019894735.1 Promethearchaeota archaeon
CTGAAAATAACTTTTTTGCTGAAGACTAAGCCCCTCAAAATTGCTCTCATCATTTAGTATTTCAAGAGCCTCTTCAAGGTTACCTTGATTAAAAAGTTCTTCTGCTCGTGATAATTGATTTAATTCAGAGTGAGACATTTTTCATATATTCAGATTTCTAAGTATAATTTAAGCTAAATATAATTTTAAATTTAATGTTTAACCCTTGTTATTTTTCATCTTCTGTATAAGAGAGTTTTTAGTTAAAAATAGTTTCATTCATTACACTTATCTTTCTTGTTTGATGTAAGGAATAATATAGTTCTAATTATTTTTTTTCTCAAGAAAGATCTCTATTATCAATGATTCAAGTACCATTAGTTTCTAAATTCTTACATAAAAGATAAAAAGAAAAAAAATTTAATTTGAAATTTATTCATTTTTTGCGTTTAGCTTCTCTGTTTGATATAAGAAACAATTCCAATCGTAAAAAGTACAGCTTCTATAGTTATAGTACC
>JAGXOB010000024.1:0-8623 GCA_019894735.1 Promethearchaeota archaeon
GTATTTGCTTATGGAGAAACAGCGAAAATACTAGGAGAAGGCGAAGAATCAAAGATTTTTCCCGTTAATCTCGGGATTAGCCCAAAAATGTTTGGTTTAGAAATTATTCCTTTAGAGATTACCACTCTGAATATTGATGAAGTAATTAGCTTCGGTTCAGAATTCACTTTTCATACATACTACACTCCAGGTCACTCTCAAGGTTCAGTATGTTATTATGAATCCAATAAAAAAATCTTAATTCCAGGAGATTTAGTATTTACGGGAGGAAATTTTGGTAGATACGATTTTCCGGGTGGATCTTTGGATGCTTTAATTGAATCAATCAAGTTTGTTAATAATTTAGACGTCAAATATTTACTTCCGGGTCATATGGGGATAAGTGATAACGGAAATCCACAAATTGATTATTCCTATAAAATGATTCAGTCAATGAACAGCTTCTTTTAATTTTTTTTTTTTTAACAATTGTCCTACATTAAGTATGTAATCTAGAAATTCTAATTTCTTTACTCATTTGATATGTAACTGATAAGAACATTTTTTAAGATAAAATCTATATTGAAGTTAATCACCTCATTAAAAATATTAAAAAAAAACGAATTAAAATATGTGATTAAAATGTCTGAAAATAAAGATAAAGCAATAAACGAAGTGTACTTAAGGTCTTACCCAAAAGTTATATTTTTCTGGCCTATGGCGCTTGTTTCGTTTGTATTATGGCTCTTGCAAATGGTAGTTGGCGAACCTGAACCTTGGTTTGGTAATTTCTGGCTTATTGTATTTTTTGTTAACATGTTCATCGTTGCATTCGATTTTAGTAGTTCGAAGTTTTTCGTTTTAATTCTCGTTGCCGTTGTTGTAGTTTTACTTCTTGTTTTCCTCGTACCTGAGATGTTTGCTGGTCTTGGAGGAGGAACCTTTAATCCAGGCTTAACAGCAGAATTTTACTTTGTAATTACTATTATTATGGTGTTTATCTTAGGACTCGTGTTTTTGGGATCGCGATTTGATTACTGGAAAATTGAAAGGAACGAAATTTATCATAAAAGCGGAATCTTCTCAAGTGCAGAAAGAATTCCTACAAAAAGTTTACGAATCAGGAAGTCAATCCCAGATGTGTTTGAATTTTTTATATTACGTGCAGGATCAATCACGCTTATGCCTGGCCAAGGCGACGTAATTCCACTTCCTACAGTACTAAATATTAACAAGAAACAGAAGCAAATTGACTATTTATTGAGCTATATATCAGTCGAACCAGATGAATTGGACGGTTAAATTTTAAAATAAGAAGGTAATAAAACATTTTTATTTTTTTTTTTTGAATTATCATTAGATTTAAGAAGTAAACTATATTTTAAGTAATACCGATGACTCATCCTCTAATTTTATTATTCGACTTTGATGGCGTAGTAATTACTCAAAAAGCGCTTGAATTTACTGCTTTAATATACTTAAAAAAAAGATTCTATAATTGGAAAAACACCGAACCATTGAGATTGATAGATTTTGCAAGGCTTTTTGAGGAAGCTGATTCGAGTAACAAACTGAAAGCATTTTCTAACATTTATTGTGCATTTAAAGATTATATCCCAAGTCGATGGAAGCGGATTTTATTTTTTATCAAATTTAGAAGAACTTTTCCTAAATACGAAAAATACGAGACTTTAAAACCTAACTTGGAGAGCATCCTAAAAGAATTAAAAAAACGAGGAGTTATTTTTGGGATTGTGTCAAATACGAGTGGAGAAAGATTACAGTTTTTTAGAAATAGGTTAAATTTAGATGATTTTTTTTCTGTTTTTGTTTCCCGTGACGATACCCCGATAAGAAAACCCCATGGACATCCTGTCATCGTTGCGTTAATGCAAATTAAACAAATTCTCAAAATTCCTATAGATAAAGAGAAGGTGTATCTAATAGGAGACCTTCCTACAGATATTGAATGTGCAATTAACGCAGGAGTGAAGAGTATTGCATTACTTTCTGGCCACGGTACTAAAACTGACTTAGAAAAGGCTAACCCAAGCATTGTTCTTCAAGAAATTAAGGATATTTTAGAGATTGACCCTTTCAAAAAATTATTATTAGATTAAACATTAAATTTCGTTAACAATGTTTAATTTGGAAGAGTTTGAACAAGATCAAGATATTTATCCCTTAGTTGAGAAACTCGATAAGTTTCTTGATAAAAACAAGACTGAAAAAGCGGAAAAAGTAATTAAACAACTAGAGGAACTATTATTAGAAGAAAACTATGCGATATCAGTCTCGTATATTTTAAGTATTTTAGCCGAAAATAATTTTACCTTGATAAATGAAGGAATAATCAAGAATTTGGAAAGTTACATAAATACTAATGATCCAAAATTGAAGCTTAATACTTTCATAATAATTGGTTTTGCAATGCTCTCAGACAAAAAACACCTTGATAATTATTGTCCAAAATTCATTAAGCATTTAGGTGACTTAAATAAAGATGTGCGAGATAATATCTATTATTTTTTACAAGAGATTGGAAAGCTAGAAAACACTCTACTGTGTACTTATAAAGAAGATTTCATAAATGCTTTAATAACTGAAGACGCTGAAGAAAATCTAATTTCATTAATGAGCTTTTTAGAAAAGTGCAGTGAGTTTGATTATGATAACTTATACAGTCTAAGAGAGGTCTTAAAATCTCTCATAAACCAACATTTTACTAGCGATTCCTCAAAAATTTATTCAAAAGCATTAACTTTAGTTAAATTTGTTTTCCCGACTATAAAAGAATTAAACATAGAAAAATTTGGATTAAAAGAGATATTGTCTGTGATCCAGAACACATTTTTAATGAAAAAATACAATTTTACTGAAATTTCTAAGGAGACAGGAGTAGGTTTAAAAGATTTTGTTAAAAATATGGGTTTAAAAAACCAAAAAGATCGAAAGATATTCTTTTACACCACTAGTAAAGACCAAAAAAAGATCAATTTTTATGAACTTGAAAAAGAAAAACTGATGAAAATATTCGAGAAGGAAGAAAAATTACAAAAGAAAAACATCCTCAAAATTTTTTCCCCTATAATTCAATCCGAACAGGAATTGAGATTATTTTTAGATACATTAATTAAATTGGGACATATAAATGGGCATTATTCAAAATTGGGTTATTTTTACTCTTACAACTATGTAAAATCAGATATAGTAGACGCGTTTCATAATAATGGGATGGTAAATCTTAAGAATTTTGATTATTTGCCTCCTAATTTTATTCAGAAAATTATAAGAGATTTATCAAATCTAACTAAACAAGTTTTTCTGACTGGAAAAAACGATACTGCATACTACTCCTTGAAAAATATTCAACAACATATTAACACTGAAGCAGCAAAAAATACTACTATTGATTTAAAATCATATAGAGATCGATTAACGGAGAAGGACTTTATTAAACTGATAAAAAATCTACCAAAAGGTTATTTAACTTATTTTAGAGCAGGCACCCAATGGTTGACCAATGTTGGATTATTAAAAGTCAAAAAAGAAATTGAGAATTCTCGATTAATTGGTTATTATTCAATTCCAATTCTTTCTGATAGGTTAAATGTAAAAAGAGAATTGCTAGTACAAATTTTAGAGAGTTTTATTGATTTAAGGAGTGGAGTATTTAACAAAAACAAAGAGATTTTTTATTATTCAAAATTTCTAAATCAGAAAATCGAAGAAATAAACTCAATAACAAATCAAAATGAGAAAGATGAACAGATTAATCTTATGGCTAAAAATTTAAATATCGATAGAAGCCATATACTTACAAAATTAGACGAAAATTTAAAACTAATCGGAGAGGAAATAAAATCAAAAGAGTTAATCCAAATCAACGAATACATCGAAAAAACAGGAATGTCTTATAATTCTTTTATTGAGTTTATCATTGATTTAGGGTTAAATTATTTTAAAAAAGGAGAACTCCTCATTTTTAACGAGGATAAAATTGAAGAATTCAAAAAAGATATCAAGTCGATGCTGATCGAGAAATCTAGATCTGAAAATATAATACTACTAGGAGACATAGATGTGACCTCCAGTATTGTCGAAAACTTATTAAAAGAGTTGCAAAACGACGAAAAAATAAAAGGAATTTTCCACATTGATGAAGGAGATTTAGTCTTTCACACTGAAAAAGGAATTGAAGCTTTAATGCTCGAAAATAATTATATTTTTTCTTTCCATGATTTTTTTTATGGAAAAAATCTAGAAGAGAAAGAAATTGAGATTCTTTATTCTATTTTTGAAACTTTGTTGAAAAATAAAAAGCTAAATGGTACATTTGACGAAGAAACGTTAACTTTTGCTAGTTCAGATGTAATTTTTGCGCAAGATTATAATGCAGTTTTATTTGAATTTGAGAAAATGATAACAGCCCACATAGCAACCTTCAATACTGAGTTTGATAAAATGAAAAAAATTTTGACTAAACGGAACGAAACGATTTTTCCACAGGAAATTAGGATTATTCAAGGAATAATTGATGTAATTAACGGAAAATACGTCCATTGGAGAAACGGATTAGAGTCGTTTGTTGGAAGAGCTAATTCTTCACTTCTAAAAAAACAGGGATTTACTCTAAAAAAATACAAATCTATATCATTAGTTACCGAAAAAAAAGATAATATAAAATTTTTTGAAGAAGATCCAGAAGTTATAGATTTAATTGCAAGTTTTAACAAATGGGTCAAATTATTTAATGAATTAGAGCTTAAATATGGAAATGTTATATTTTATCAAAAAAGAATAATCAATGATGCTAAAAATGTGGAAAATCAGAAAAATTTAGATGATTTGTTAAAGAAATTGAATTTAGTATAAAATTTTTATAAAAGTAGGCTAATTCGTCCTTTTATTTTCAATTTGGGATATTATTTCCTCAATATCAATTTTTTGATTTGATTTAATTTTATATGATTTAGGAGAATAGGTGCCGTTCATCTCCAGAATACCTTCTTTTTCAAGATAATTAAGGCTCCTCCAGATAAAATTTATTTTAGAGCGGTTTGAGGCTTTTATGTTATTGCATCTTCTAATACTTTTAGTAGTAACTAAATTGATATTATTATCTATTAGTTTATTTATTGCCTCAATAGTGTCCCTTAAATTTCTTGAAAAAAAGTCCATAGAATCCTCGCTCATTAAAAGAAGAATTTTACTAATTAGTGTATTAATTTATTCATAAGGATTTAAAAACTTTTTTTCTACTAAATTATAAACATTCATAGGAGTAAATATTAAATAATCCTAAGCTCTATCGATATTCCTATCTAAAATCTAATTAGATTTCTTAGTGTCGAAAAACTCTTTTAGCACAAAAAACTAATGCGCAATTTAATTCATCCGCGCGCTTTATAACTGCATCATCGCGTATGGAACCTCCAGGATTGATTATAGCTTTAGCACCTACATTTACAGCAGCTTCTAAACCATCAGGAAATGGAAAGAAAGAGTCAGTACCCATAACAGAATCCTTTAATTCAATTTCATGTCCAAATTCTTGTGCTTTTTGTGCTGCTAATTTAACTACGTGAACCCGACTCTGTTGACCAGCCCCTATACCAATGGTATAAACTCCATCTTTATAATATTGAGCAAAACAAGCTGAATTAGATTTTGTCCATTTTGAAACCTTATAAGCAAATATTAAAGCCTCTTTTTCTTCTTCTGTTACTTGCTTTTTGCTTACAACATTCCATTCTTTAATAATAGATTTATGATCATATTCTTGAACTAAAATCCCTCCCAATACGCTTCTAATTTCATGATTTTTGTAGATTAATTCTCGTTTGTCCAGTAAATCGCCAAATTCTATTATTCTCATATTTTTCTTTTGTCCTAGTATTTCAAGCGCTTCATTTTCAAAAGAGGGTGCTAGTATGACTTCTACAAAAATTTTTTCTTTATTTACGATGAAATCCGCTGCATTTGCGGTTAATTCTTTGTTTACACCCCAAATTCCCCCGAATGCAGATAAGGGATCTGTTTTGAACGCCATTTTAATAGAATCTAATTGGTTGGTTTTATCGATAGCAATCCCGTTAGGACTTGTATGCTTTAAAATAGCCGTTACAAAATGATTCCGATCAAAATCTAGAAGCATTTGAATGCACGCATCAATATCTAAATAGTTATTAAATGAAATCTCTTTTCCTCCAAGTTGTTTCAAACTGTGAAGCCCATCATTACAAGATAGATTTTTATAGTAAGCTGCGGCTTGATCCCAATTTTCTCCATAACGACAATCTTGAACCTTTTCATAAGCGTTAAATACGTTTGTTTTCATAATTTGATCTGGGTTATAATAACTCTGTAAGTAATTAGCGATTGCTGCGTTATAATCAGCCATGATTGCAAAGACTTCTTGAGCTAACTTTGCTCTCGTTTCGTCGCTTATTCCGCCTAATTGTTCCATTTCTTCGATAATTTTGTCGTAATGCTTAGCATTAGGCACGACAACGACATCAGGAAAATTTTTTGCTGCAGCTCTTATCATTGTAGGACCGCCTATATCAATCATTTCCAGTGCATCAGTTAAAGTAATGTCAGGTCTTGAAATTGCCTCTTTGAATTGATACAGATTACAAACTACCATATCTATAGGAGGGATATTGTATTTTAGAGCGTCCTCAGAATCTTTAGTAAACTCACGGCGATAAAGTATGCCTCCTTCAATTTTCGGATGCAATGTCTTAACTCTTCCGTCAAACATCTCGGGAGAACCTGTATAATCGGAGATTTTTATAAAATCAATACCGTTTTCTTTTAATAACCTTCCGGTTCCTCCGGTGGATAAAATTTCAATCCCAAAACTAGTCAAAGATCTAACAAATTTGATAACATTATCTTTATCAAAAACACTGACGATAGCTCTCTCAATTTTTTTCATCGTTACTCATTCTTTTATGTTATGATAATAAAATCAAAATTGATATTACTAAGTAAAGATTAACGCTGTTTTAAGTTAATTAATAGGGATTTAATAAAATACTATTCATTTTTATTACGGTTTATGACAAAGAGGGTAGTATTTAAGATTAATACCTACTAAGTAGGTCGTGAGGCCTACTTTCACGCTGCCCTACATAAGAAACTACACCCACTTTTGCCTTTTTCATCTCATTAATACTTTTTGCACCAGCATATATCATTCCGTTTAAAAGTCCTTCTTTTAAAGATAACAATACGCCTTCCATATCGCCAACAAAAGGAACGTAATCACTTACGCCCTCCGGAAGCATTTTTGAGCCTTCAATATAACGATCTGAGACGTAGCCAGAGGTCCTCGCTTCTTTGGAACCCATTCCCCTATAGATCTTCACTTTTCTCCCTTGTATAGTGTCGACATATCCGGGACTTTCTGTTGAACCGGCCATGAAATGACCAGACATTGCGAAATCAGCACCCGCTGTAAACGCTTTGGGTAAATCTCCCGGATTTTTAAATCCTCCATCTGCAATTAGACTGATGTTCGAACCATAATCTACTATGGCATCAGCAACTTGAGCAGTTGCAAAAAGGGTTGGAGCACCTACGCCTGTTTGAATGGATGTAGTGCAAATTGAACCTGATCCCATTCCAACTTTCAAACCAATAAATTTATCTTCATCAAAATCGCCTTTAGTGATTAAGTGCTCGGCAGCTTCATAGGTTCCAATGTTTCCTAACACAAAATCGGAATCTAAAAAATCCATGAGTTTTCTTGTACCTTTAATGTCTGATGTTTTATAGAAATCTGCGACATCTATAAAGAAAATATCTACATAATTCTCTATTTCTTTTAATATTTTCTGAGCTTGTGCTGATTCCGGGAATTTAGGAGATAACCCTATAGCGCATATTAAATGTCCTTCACTATCCATAGAAGCTAAGGGAAATTCTGGAGCTAAATCCTTTTTTGTAATTAATCCCTTCAAACTTCCTTCCTTATCTATAATAGGTAGTTTTTCCTTACGAGAATCAAAAAGAATTTCTAACGCTTTTTCTCTGGATGCCCCAGGTTCAATAGATATAACATCTTTCGTCATAAAATTCTTTACTTTACTAGTATTTATTTCAGTTTCAGAGAAAGGGATATCTCTTTTAGTAAAAATCCCGCAGACTCTATTTTCTTCATTTACTACTACAATTCCACTAATATTGTAGTTTTCCATCATGTATTTCGCTTTTGAAACTGGTTCATTAGGTAGTATTGTAGCTACATCATCAATAACAAAGGATCTTGCTCTTTTTACAATCCTTACCATTTCCAATTGTCGTTCATAAGAACAGTTTCGATGTAAAACGCCTAATCCACCTAATAAAGCCATTCTAATAGCCATCAATTCTTCGGTTACTGTATCCATCGCTGCAGACATTATAGGTAGATGGAATTTATATGATCCTAAATTAGAAGACATATCAACTTCAAAAGGTTCAAAGTTAGTATATCCTGGTTGAATTAGGATATCATCGAACGTAGCAATTATTTCGTTATAATGAACTTTACTGCGGTAGTAATCTGTCATTTTTTTGCACAGTTAAAATTGTATTTTGAAAGTATATATGATAAATTTTATTCTTAACATTGAAATTTAAGTATTAGTAATAA
>JAGXOB010000024.1:8720-26517 GCA_019894735.1 Promethearchaeota archaeon
AACATGATCGTTGAACACTTGGGAGGAAACATTTTCGCCTAAATTAGAAATGATATCTCGTTCTTCAATCAGATTTTCTACTGGAGATAACAATTCAAAATCTCCATTCTTCCACTCCTTCCAAAGAGGAGTGTTAGGCATTATATTTAAAGTTCTAAACCGGAAAATTGTAGGATTTATTTCAGTGAGAACTCTTGCTGTTCCTTTAATATGTTCCTTGGATAAAGCTTTCCCTCCTAAACCTAAGATAACATACAAACTTAATTTAATCCCTGAATTTAATAATTTTTTTCCAGCTTTAATCATTGATTCTGCATTTGTACCCTTCTTCATAATTCGTAAAATTTTACTACTGCCACTTTCTAATCCCATGTACACTATATCTAATCCAGCTTCAGCCAGTTGTTTTAATTCTTCATCTGACTTCCTTAGAATGTCTAAAGCTTTTGCGTAACAACTGACTCGTGGTACATTTTTCATTCTTAGTCTAATATATTTAATTATCTTTACGAGATAATCTGTAGGTGCCGAAGTGGGATTACCTCCGGCCAAAAAAACGGGATATCCATGATAATTTTTTTCAGCATAAAGATCGATATCCTTCAGCACATCTTCTAGTGGGCGTACTGCATAATCTTGAGTTGTTCCATAGATTCCTTTATATGTTCCGCAAAAGCGGCAATTATTCCAATTACAGCCCCCTGTGACTGCAATGAGTACACTATATGCTTCAACAGGAGGTCTGATAATAATTTGACTTGGAGGTACTTTAAAAACCATATCTCATCAAAACTATATATTCTTGATTATAAATTTGCTATGAACAAAACAACTAAGTTATTTTAAGCATTTTTAGAATAAAGACTTGAGTATTATATTTTAACACCAAATTGATAAAATTATTTTTATATGATTAATTATAGAAGTTATTAGCTTAAAACATAAACTAACCTATTAGAAAAATCGGTATTTAATTTGATCGACACATATAGTCAAGAAAAGGAAATCTTATTTACATTTAAAACCGTAATTGTAGGTCCTCCCAGCGCAGGTAAAACTTGTCTTTTTAACCGATTTTGTTTTAACTCCTTTAATTTCGATACTTCACTCACAATTGGAGTCAACTTTCACTCCATCGATCTAAAAATCCGTTCTAAAGTTGAAACTAAAAGCCTCAAAGAAACTTATAATGTACAATCAATTTTTGATTTTGGAGGCCAAGAAAGATTTAAAGCTTTAATTCCGAAATTTTTGGGGGGCGCTAATGGCGTTCTATTAGTCTTTGATTTAACTAATAAAAATTCATTTGAACAGTTAAAATTCTGGTATGACCAAGTGTTAGAACATGCTAATGGTCTTAATCTTCCAAAATTATTAGTTGGAAGTAAAAGTGATTTAATATCATCTACCATCATAGAAAACCTAGTTACGGACGAAGAAATACGTAACTTTGTCCAGGAAAAGAATATGGATGGGTTCTTTAAAACTTCAGCCCTACAGAACCAAAATGTTTTGACTGTATTTAAAGAATTAAATAATTTGATGTTGAAACATCAAAATATTGAATATACTGTGTGGTAAATATCTTCTTTAAAATTCTCTCATATACATAAAATCGGAGAATTCATTAAAGAATAATTTTTGATTCTTGTTAAGATCTGGATAAATGTTTCTAAGTGAAGATTTTGCTTGGCTTATTAGATTTTTAGAGAAATGTTCTGCTATTATTAAAGCGTTAGTCTCAGCGAAAATTGTTTCAACGGTTTTTACATCATTTTTACTTAGATCTTCTGAATGATATATTTCGTTTAGAGTTTTTGATTGAGCTTCATCTGTATTCTGAACTGCAAAGATGTATATTATTTTTTTCTTCCTTGCTTTAATATCACTTTTCACATCGATTATATCATCGCGGATAGCAAATGCCTGACCGATAAGGTTCATTGCCTTACTTAAAGGTTCAATTTGATAATGGGGATTACCTTTAGCTAAGATAGCTCCAATTTTTGCAGATTTTTCGAGCAAGCTAGCCCTTTGCATCTCTGCGATAGATAAATATTGCTCTAAAGACATAGTAATATTATGGTAATTCATATATTCTTCTATAATCTGTCCTTTCATTAAACTATCCAGTGCTGCGGTATATTCGTTTATAGCTTGCAGTTTTAGACCATCAGAAAATCTCGAAGTTTTAAGAACATTTAATCCTAAAAGATAACCTTGTGTCCCGCCTAATATACTCATGTCTCTACCGTACATTTTAATTAGGTCTTCCTTATTCGGAATTTCAATAGTCTCATATACTTGATTTAATTCATTTTTGAGTTGAACATGGAAAGTAGCTTTTCCTCTTCTCTCTAGATCAGCATCAATAAGATCGTCATGAATTAAGGCCCCACTATGTAACAACTCCACTGCTAAAGAAGTTTTCCTTATTTGATCTATTTGATTATCCATTTTAATAGGATTTACAATGCCTGTAAATGCAGCGATCATTAAAATAGGATGAAGTCTTTTTGCTTTCTTATTTAGAATAAACTCTTGAAGATGGGCAAAAAAATCCTTCAATAAAATTTCATTTTCAACACTGTTTAAATAAGAGAAATAATCTTCTAATTCGTTATCAATAGCTTCCTTCTCAGATTTCATGAATTTTTCTATCATTTTTAATCAAAGCCTTTGTTTAAATAATTCCTATTAATAATAATTAAATAATGATTTATTTATTTGTGTAAACAAGATTTTTATTATTATTCTTACAATGTTTCTTAAATCTGTAAATTAAAATTAAAAAAGTGATTTTAAAATTCTAATAGCAGTGTTGTCAGACACACACGACCATCGTGATAATATATTAAAAGCAGTTTCGATAATAAACGATAAAAAAGTGGATGCTTTAATTCATTGTGGTGATTATATTGCACCTTTCGTTAAATTATGGTTCAATAAACTCAATGAATCAATAAAAAAACGATTTTTTGGCGTTTTCGGAAATAACGATGGAGAAATTCTATACCTCACACAAAACTTAGGTCAAATTTGTGAATTTGCAAATAATGGTCATGAATTAATTATCGAATTAGGAGGAAAGCGAATTTTTGCTTCACACATGCCTAAACAAGAAACTATTGATGCATTAGCAGATTCTGGAAAGTTTGATATTATTTTATCTGGCCATACGCATACCGTGGTAAATAAAAAACATAAAGATGTGTTAATTGTGAACCCCGGTGAACTCTGTGGATATCTAACAAATAAACCTACGTTTGCAATTATTAACACTGAAACTATGAACGCTGAAATTATTGAAATTTAGTATCAGTTCAATGTATTTGTTTTCTTAATTTTTTTATAGCAGTAAGCTTTAATCTATATTATATTATGAGTCTCCCCTTAGAAGGTATTGTTGTTATTGATCTTGCTCGGATGCTACCTGGACCATATGCCTCAATGATATTGGCAGATCTCGGTGCTGAAGTTATAAGAGTTGAGGATCCTAACTATCCGTATGGAAGTCCTCCACCATTTTTTCAGAAAGGTAGATATCGTGAGAGTGCATTTAATTCAGTTATAATGAGAAATAAAAAATCTATAACACTTAATTTAAAAAAGGACAAAGCTTTAGAAATATTCTATAAATTAGTAGAAAAAGCAGATGTTATATTAGAAACTTTTAGACCAAAAATTACAAATAAATTAAAAATTGATTATGATACTCTATTTAAAATTAATAAATCAATAATTTATTGTTCCTTAACAGGATATGGACAATATGGTCCTTACGAACAATCAGCGGGTCATGATTTAAACTATATTGGAATTTGTGGGATATTAGATTTAAATAAAGAAAGAGAGTTAGGAGGGAAAAAGGACCAAGAAAGGAAACCCGTTCTTCCTGGAGCTCAAACCGCAGATATAGGCGGGGGTTTAGTCTCAACTATCGGAATTCTTGGGGCACTAATTGAAAGAGATAAAAATCCCAACAAAGAAGGTCAGTATATTGATGTTTCGATGACTGATTGCGTTTTTTCCTTTATGCCAATGGCAGCTGCGTTTCAGTTTTCTAAAGACAAATACGATGGAATTACTAAGCCAAGAAATCCACTACATGGAGATATCCCTTTTTACTCGGTTTATAAGACTAAAGATAACAAGTATTTATCTGTTGGAGCTATTGAATTAAAATTCTGGCGAGGTGTTTGTATAGGCCTAGGGCGTGAAGATTTAATACCGAAAGGAAACGCACTAGGATTAGAAAAAGAAGAAGTATTTCAAGAAGTACAAAATGAATTTTTAAAGAAAACTCAAGACGAATGGATGGAAATTTTTAGCAAAATTGATGCATGCGTAATGCCTGTAAAAAATTTTAGCGAAGCTTGTGATGATCCACAAATTAAATCCCGAAATATGGTCCTTGAAATAGATCATCCTAAATTTGGGAAAATCCAAAACATAAGTTCCCCTATTAAATATTCTAGAACACCCTTAACAATACGAAGTTTAGCACCTAAAATCGGTCAAAATACAAATGAAATCCTTAAAGAACTTAACTACACAGAAGAAGATATAAGAAATCTTAAAAGATCTGGAGTACTATAATTTTGATTTTAAGTATTAAATTCAAAAACTACTTTTATAGCATGAGATTCTCCTTTTATGCTTAATGTATCAAATGCCTCTCGATATTGAGCAAGGGGAAATTTATGTGTAAGTAGCATTTGAGGATCTATTAATCCTTCTGATAAAAAATTTAAATAATGCTGAAATGCGTGCATAGATTTATCACGGAAATTTTCTATGCCAAAAGCATTTGAACCAATAACTTCGAGTTCTTTAAAATAATGAAGAGAATTTTCAAACCTTTTTGGAGGGCTTACACCCAAAAACACTAATTTACCTTGAGTGCAAAGAATTCTTTCTCCTATTTCAAAAGTTTCTGCTGAAGCGATTGTATCAATTAATCCGTTCCCACCATCTAACATCCATTTTAAACCCCTATCAGGAGTATACAATTCAAAGTTGTAGTATGCAGCTATTTCTTCAATTAACAATTCACCTGAGCTTAAAAAAACATGGTCAGCTCCTAATTTAAGTGCTAAATCTTTCTGAAATTGATATCGTCCAATCCCAATTATATGCTTTACTTTAAAAATATTCTTCAAACAAAGAATTGTTAGCAAACCTATAATGCCTAAACCATAAACAAGAATTTGAGAGGTAGGGTGAGGATTTAACAATAATAGGGAATGAAAAGAAACAGAAAATGGATCTGCTAAAACCGCTTGTTCAAACGATATGTTTTCAGGTATTAAAAAACATTGAGATTCGTGAACGGTTAAATATGGACTAAAACCTCCATATCCTTGGGTAACCCCTAAGTGCATTCCTACCGGAATATTTCCCCTCTGGAAATTTTGACAATGTTTAAAATCACCTAAAGAACATCTTGAGCATAACGGTAATATTCCTCGAGGCTCGCATGAAAACCATGGACTAATTACAACACGATCTCCCTTTTTATATTTTTTAACTTTGAGCCCAACACTTTCTATAATACCGACAGGTTCATGCCCCATAATTTGAGGAAATGAAATAAAAGAACGTATAGGATTATCAAGTGAACCCTTAAGCTTTAATTCAGTCATGTCACTTCCACAGATTCCACAAAAAACTGTTTTAACTATAACCCAGTCTTCGGCGATTAGTTTAGGATAAGAAATATTTTTTAGAGATACTGGGCCTCCTGATTTCCAAAACCCTTTAGGATTTATTTTTCCCCTAATAAATGCTTTCAATAACTTGAATTTTTTGAATTCGAATATTAATGCAGGGATGTTACTATTCTCTTTTTTTGAATTCATTTGAATTTACACTCCATTTATTGTTCAAAATAAAATTTAACTTTAATCGAATTAAATTTCTCTTGATTTCTTGCAACCACAAACGCTTTTTTATAATCTCTTAAGAGAAATTTATGTGTAATTATTGGTGTTGGATCAATTCTTCCCTCTTCTAACAGTCGAAAATAATGATAATATGCATGCTCTCGAATACCTTCGAAAACTTCTATTGAAAAGGCATTACTACCAATAATATTGATTTCTTTAAAATACCATGGTGTCCATTCAAATCTTTTAGGAACATGGACTCCTGTTAACACAATTACTCCGGAACTTTCCTTATTATTCTCAAGATCTACTAATCTTGATTTTACGATACGTAAGCCTGTTTCCAATGTTTCTGCAGATGCAACAGTATCAAATAAAAAATCAATTCCTTCTAACAGCCACGGTTTATTTTTTTTTAAATAATATACATCACAATTCAAATAATCTCCAACACTTTCAATGACTCTGCTTGGAGGAGATGATTTAATCACTAGATCTGCGCCAAATTTCTTAGCCATTTCTATTTGATGTGGAAATCTAGCAATAGCAATTACGGTTACATCTTCATAAATTCTCTTTAAGAAATGAATTGTTAGTAAACCAAGATTTCCACAACCATAAACCCCACAAATCGATCCTTCTCTAATTTTAACTTTTAATATTGAATGAAGTACCACTGAAAAAGGATCTGATAGAATAGCTTGGTCAAATGAAACTGAATCAGGTATTTTTATTGCCATTGTTTTGTGTGCAGGGAAAAATTCTGCAAATCCACCTGTAGCATCACTACTATTACCTGTATGAATTCCACGGTTGAGAATACCTTTTGTGAAATTTCTGCAAAGATATTTTTTTCCTTCTTCACAGGGTTTACAAATAGGTTTAATTTCTCGTGGTTCGCAACTTACCCATGGATTTAAAGCAACTCTATCACCTGATTTTAAATTTGATGATTTTCCTACTTTATCGACTACTCCAACAGCTTCGTGTCCTAAGGTTTGAGGCCATGAAATTAAGGCAGTTATGGGATTATCATAGTTTCCATCAAGAAAGATTTGTTTCTGATCAGAACCACATATCCCACAATATTTCGTCTTAATGACCAGCCATTCATTAGTTATAAGCCTTGGAGAAGAAACTTCTTTCAAATGTAATGGTCCAAGTTTAGTAAGATATCCTTTTAGAGAAAAAGTTCCCAATATTTTAGATAATGCTAACCTGTAAAGTTTATAATCAAATACTAGCGCTTTCATGATCCGTATTCATTAGGTAAATTTAGAGATTATTAGATTTTTAAATAGTAATGATGTTTAACCTTTAATAAATGTGATTCTCTATAAAATTATTAATTACTTAAAACTTAATCATATAATTGAGATAATTTTATTTAAGAGAGCTTTTATAATATTTTATAGAACCTATAATTCATATTTGCCTTAACTGTTATAAAACAATGATCGAAAAATCTGAAAGAAGGGAAGATGAAACGAAAAAGGATATAAGTAAACCTGTAATTCTCAAAGCAGAGGCTTATAAAACAATAATATTGTATGCTAGTAGATACGCAAATCAAGCTATACCTTCCGAAGATTGGAAAGAGATATACGGTCTTTTGATTGGATATTACGACGATGATGTCTTATATGTCGAAAGAGCAATCCCAATGACATACGGTCATGATACCGATGTAGAATTTAGTGAAACAGATTATGGCGATGTTGAAAAAATACACGAAGAACTGGATAAAGAAGGTAAAGGATATTTCATAGTTGGTTGGTTCCACTCTCATCCAGGATTAACCCTATTTTTTTCTTATATTGATCTTATTAATCAACTTGGATTTCAAGGGAAGTTTAACGATGCTATAGGATTGGTTTTCGATCATACTCTTCTCGGAAAGAAAAAGGAAGAAAAAATTGATAACAATGTTCTGACAAAATATGACACGGGATTTGAGATATATCGATTAACTGATGTAACAATGGATTCAAATTCCGTTGAGTTTGAGACTAATTTTCATAAAATTGATTACATTGTAGAAGGATTAAATAAATTCTTTTTTGCAAATGTTCTCGCTGAGTTATCTTCTTTAGTGTCAGCAGGAAAGCCACTTCAGGAAGCCTTTAAGGAGAATTATAAACTTGAGTCAGATTATAAAGATATTGATGAAATGTTAGAGAACTCAAATATCGAATTATCACAGGAAAATCTCGTCGATATTCCTTTATCAGAAGATATTAAATTCAACGTTGACGATATCTTTTACGAAACCATTATTGATAGCAACAAAATAAAGGAAGTAGCTGACAAAATTATTTACGAAGGAAATCAAGCCTTTAAAAACAAAGATACTTTTACAGGTATAGAAAAGTATCGTCGAGGCATTGAAAAATATAAAGAAATCAATGATGACAACCGGGTAATGGATTTGCTAAGAAAAGTATCGCGATCTTGCATTGCTAACAATCATCTAGTGATTGCCAGAGAATTTGCTGATGAATTATTTAAAGTAGCAGAATTTAACAATCAAATATTTTATAAAGGTATTGCAAATTATATAATAGGTTATATTATCGTAAGAGAAGGAGACTTAGATACATTAGAATATGGTTTGAAAAAGATTGAAGAAGCAGCTGTAGATTTTATAAAGGTTAAAGATTTTGCTGGCGCTGGAATGGCATTTAATAAAATTGGAATGAGTTATGAAAAAAAAATTAAAAATATTGGAACCGCATGCCTTTTTTATCGAGAAGCTCTAGAAAATTACAACAATGGCTTGAGTTTTAGTCATCCACTACGAATTACACCATGGAGTAAGCCAGAAGTCTTGGTTGAAAAAATAATAGAATTGAGAGAAATCATAGATGTATTGTTACCAGATATAGAAAGCTCTGAGATAAAAAAGAAGGTTGTTAAAGATCTGAAATCCATTCGTTATAGTTTTTAATAATAAAATAAAATTGAATATTTAATTCTTATTTTAGAAGGTAACAATCAAAAAAATTAAATTTTAGGATATATTTATTTTATTACATACTTCTTTTGGTTGTTGGTTGACTATTCCACGTAAAAAACAAAAAATAAAATTTTCTCGCAAGTTTGCCTGTAAACACCTTACTTCTATTGAAGATATTGCTAATAGTTTACAACCATTATGTTATTGCCCAGAAAGAGATTTAATTCTAGGTAAAAAAGCATATGTCTGTCAAGTTTGCACACTTTATGTGCAAACTAGTCAAAAAGTTTCAGATGTCTTTGAAGAGAGTAGAAAAGGTGCAGAAAAAAAAATTAAAGAGAAAAAAATAGAATTGGAAGCATTTGAATTAGCTGAACTTAAAGGTGACAACGATCTCGACTTAACAATTGACGAGTTTGAAGAAGAAGAAGATGAAGAAGTTACCTTAAAATTTGAGAAAAGAAAATTGGTAAAAGATGAGATAGGAGATTCTGAAGAATTTACTGAAGTAGAGTGCCCTTTTTGTGCCGAACTCTACGATGATCTACGATCCCACTTACCAAATTGTGAATTTGCTCCCGAAGATGCAAGCATAGAAGATATAATGCCCAGTAGAAAGAAAAAGAAAAAAGCCAAACCTAAAACAACTTCAGGAACGGATACTAAAGAAAAAAAGGTTTGTCCTTATTGTGGAAAAGAATTTGTTAGATTAGGGCGCCATCTTTCGTCTTGTCCTAAAAAACCTGAAGATGCTAAGGAAAAGGAAGAGGAAGGAGAGGAAGAAGACGACGAAGAAGTAGAAGAAGACGATGAGGACGATGAGGACGATGAAGAAGAAGATGATTAGATTTCCTTTAATATAATTCAAAATTTAAATTTTCTATTATATATCCCAGGTTTGTTCTCAATACTTATTATGCCAAATAGTGAAAGAATCTATTATTGCGAACCGGTATTTCGCCCACCTTCAGAACATAATTCTCTATTAATTCAATTAACTGAAGGGTGTACATTCAAATGCGATTTTTGTATGTCAAATCTTAGAAAAAACTTTAAAATTAGATCAATTGAAGAAGTTAAAAAAGATTTGGATATAGCCGCAAATAAACAATTTAATTCTTCTGTGCGTAAATTGTTCTTTTTAGACGGAAATGCGATGGTAACCCCAACGGAAAAGCTTTTAGAAGTTACTAAATATGCAATTAAAAGACTTCCAAAATTGGAGAGAGTAGGGGTTTACTCTCATGCTAAGGATATTCTGAAAAAATCAGACAATGACTTGAAAGAACTATCAGATGCCGGATTAAAAATTGCTTATGTAGGTTTCGAAAGCGGACTTGATACTCTACTTAAAAAAGTTCATAAACATGCTACTAAGGAGGATTATATTAACGCTTCTAAAAAATTGTTCAAAGCTAACATCACTTTATCTGCTACCTTTATTGATGGTTTAGGAGGTGCAGAAAATGAGGACATTTCTAAAGCACATGCTCTTGAATCAGCGGATTTAGTAAATCAAATTTGCCCAAGTGATGATAGAATATGGTATATCGCATTTTTATCACTTATGATTCCACCAGGAACCGTTATGTACGAGAAGAAAATAAGGGGTGATTTTATAGAAATGAACTCTAATGAGATTTTAACCGAATTGAAGTCGTTCATTGAAGCGATTAATTTTAAAAATAAAAATGCTAATTGTATTTTTAGGTCGAATCACGCGTCTAATTATTTGCCAATTAGAGGAACTTTAGAAAAAGATAAAGATAAAATATTGGAAGTCATTGATTTTGGACTGAAAAATAAAGAAGCATTGAGACCTGATTATTACCGAGCTCTGTAAGTTTGCTTTTTATTGGTTAAAAATCACTTCATTATTATATTTCGTATATTTCTTTATGGGACTTTTTTGTTTAATTAAAAATAAATTGATAATATCTTCAAGTCTATCGGGAGCGACTGCGAGCTTTTCAGAGATCTCTTGTAATGATAATTTATCGTAATTTTCGGACATTAATTTAAATTGAAAAAGAAGTAGGTTCTGGTAAATACTTGAAAGTAAACCTTTCAAATTTGGGTAATTTTCAACTTTAAACTCCTTAACTAATTTTAAAATTTTTACAGAAGCATCGTTATAATTGAGAACTTTATAAGAGCTAATAATAGTATATATTTTTTTAATAAATGTGAAATATGTAATGATATTGTCTTGTAAATCGTGAAGGTTATACTTGTTTAGATTATCATCTACGTCCTTTTTCAGCATTGCTAGTAATTTTAAGAAATCTTCCAGATTAGTTTCAGTAAGTGTTTCCTTCAAAAGGTTGTTATATTTCCTTATATAGATTTTACGACGATTATCAAACTCAATAAGAACCTTTTGCCGTATTTCACTAAATCCTTCTTGTTCGGTTTTTAAATTGAAGGAGGACCGGAATTCGTCAATCAAAGTTAAAGCAGAATCTATTTTTGATAAAGCAGATTTAAAATCCTCAATATCAATTTTTTTTAAAACCAATGATTGATATACGTTTAATTCTTTAAGCAACTCTTTTTTCTGCTTGTACACTACAAAATTATCATTAAAGGTCATATTTGATTAGTAAAAAAAAGCTTTACCTATACCTATAATAGAATTTATGATCAATCACTAATATAAATTTTAAGATGAAAAATAATGATTATTTAACTTATAATAAGAAAAATAAAAAATTTTAAAATTTTGTGAACTCCTTAATTATCTTCAGGATTATTTTTAGCCTCTTCTACATCTTCCGCTAAGTCCCTAGCTTTTTCTTCAAGTTCTTCAGTAGCTTCTTCTACTTCTTCTTCAAATTCCTCAATTTTTTCCTCTAAATCTGCAGCTTTTTCTTCGATTTCTTTTGCCTTTTTCTTTGCTTTCTTGATCTTTTTTTTAATTTTAGCTTCTATTTCTTCTGCTTTCTCTTCTACTTTTTCATCAAGTTCTTTGGCTTTAACCTCTACGTTCTGATCGAGTTCTTTAGCTTTTTTCTCTATTTTTTCGTCAACTTCTTCAACTTTTACAAGAAATCCGGGTTTTTTATTCCCTGGCCACGCTATATTTACAATAGATCCAAGCACGACGATTACAATAGCAATTGAAATATAAACGGTTAAATTATCTTGCGGAAAGAATTGTAAAACATTTTCCATCCAATTTACCATAAATGATCCCATCGGACTCACAATTGGATTTAAAAAATTCAAAATAGCTGCAACGATATCTGCAATAATTTTTATATAATCGACTTGAAGAATCATTATAAATCTTTACCTCCTGCCTTAGTTCCGTATCTTTTCTCTCTAATAGTCTTCCGATTGAGAACGAAGTCGAAGAAATCATATCCTTTTAGAATTATAGTAAGAAAATAAACCCCCATATAAAGCATAACCATATTTTGAACATTTATAGAAACATAACCAACATTTACAATTTCAAATACTATTTCAAAACGTATTTCAGTAGCTCCACTAAATTTATACGACCATATATATAGACAGTTTAAAATTATTTGTACTAAAGCAAAAGTTCCTTTTCTTATTGACTGTTTGGGAGATGAATAGTTAAAAAACGCTGCTGCACTAATAAGTAATCCAAATGCAGAAATCCAAAAAATAATATTCTCATAATCGTGTTGAGTTAATACTATATCCACCCCTAAAATTGAGAGTTCTCTTACCCATGTAAATGTGAGAAATGGGATAACCATCGTGGTTCCTATATAAATACACATATATATAATTCCTTTAACAATATTGCCAAATCGTCCCATTTAAATCACCCTCATGGTAAATCAAAATTCCCCACTGATACATTAACTATTGCAACTGTAAAGGTATAAAGATTTAGGGAATAAGACGCGCGAAATATAAGACTTGCATAGAATTCTAAATCGTAAGGAGATCTATATCTATCCACTTCAGAGAGAGGTAATGTACCCGAACCGCTAAAATTCGCTTTGAGAGTCTGTTCGGGTAATACCGACCCAAATTCTTGAGATTCATCAAAAATCCTAACTGTTGTCGTATCATTATTAAGCGTCGAAGTATTTCCAAATGTCATATCAAGTTGAAATCTTAGAAATATGTCTGATAATTCATATACTCCTCCATTTGTAATATTAAATGGAATTGTAATTTCTATACTTGAATTCCCAAAATCCGGAATTAGAATAATAGGTCCATCAGGAATGTTAATATCGTCACCCGCAGGATTTAAAATGGTTACAGCAGACCAACCTCCCAATATAGAGACAGCCGATAATGATAGGGTAAAAACTAACAAGAAACCTCTTACTATCCATCTAAACACACGAGATGGTCTCATAATCACCAATCTTTACATATTCTTTTTTATTAGATTTTTTAAGTTAACAATAATTAGACGGGTACTTATATAAATTTATGGTCAAGTTATACAAAAAAGGGAACTCTTTAAAAACGACACGAGTGGTAAATTTGGTTGTTTTATTAAAAAAAATCCACTAAACCATTTAAGAAAGATATTTTAGATAATCTTCAGTAGTATCATTTTTTTATGAGCTTGTATTTATTTATATATAATTCATAAAACTATTATTTATCTAAAATACTTAGTTTAATATTTTAATACAAATTGAAAAAAATGAAGAAAAAATGACAGAAATAAAACAGATTAGCGCACACTCGGAGAACATTGATAAAGTCGTGGAAGCATTTGGGACTTCAATTCAAAAAGGCTTGTCTGAAGCTGAAGTGCAATTTAGACTGGAAAAATATGGGAAGAACGAATTAGTTAAAGAAAAAGGAAAAACTGCGATCCAAATTTTCATTGGGCAATTTAAAAGTTTCCTAGTCTACTTACTCCTTTTTGCAATTGCAATTTCATTTATTATTGGAATTTGGGAGAGTAGTCAGCTTGGTGCTGAAGAGTGGTCTTCGGAATATACAGATGGACTTGTTATTTTAGCGATTTTAATTATTAACGCAATTTTGGGATTTTATCAAGAATATCAAGCTGAAAAGTCTATGGAAAGTTTAAAGAAGCTAGCACCTCATTTTGCTAAGGTTCGTCGAGATGGTAAGGTGATTGAAATTGCAGTAGAAGATGTAGTTCCAGGAGATATAGCTCTTATTGGGGATGGGGATAAGTTTCCAGCAGATCTAAGATTTATAAAAGAATTCTCACTTTATGTTGACGAGGCTATTTTAACAGGAGAATCAAAACCTGTTAGAAAACAACTCGATGTCGTAGATGAAAAGATGATATTGGCCGATAGAACTAATCTTGGATACATGAATACTATAATTACCCGAGGAAATGCAGAAGGCGTTGTAATTGGAACGGGAATGAATACTGAGATAGGTAAAATCGCTGAAAGCCTGCAAAAAGAGAAAATAGAACCTAGTCCTTTTCAAGTAGAAGTAAACCGATTTGGGAAGTTATTAGGGATAATTATCATACTCATTTGTGCGGGTGTATTCATTACAGAAATAATTATAATACTAGTGACAGAGGGTTTAGTATTTTCTGCAGCGGAAATCGAGGAAATCATTGAAGCACTAAAGATTTCTATAAGTTTAGCGGTGTCGGCGGTTCCAGAGGGTCTTGTCGTTGTCATTACTGTGGTTTTAAGTATAGGAATGAAAAAAATGGCTGGCAGAAACGCGTTAATTAGGAATTTAACAGCTGTAGAAACTCTAGGTCGAGTTAATGTAATTGCATCAGATAAGACAGGTACTCTCACAAAAAACGAAATGACTGTAGTAAAAATGTATTTAAACGATACCGAGTTGGATGTAGAGGGTGTTGGATATAACCTAACGGGTGATATTAAAGAAAAGGGGAATTTAGTTGTAATGAATGCTGATCTCAAACGTTTTTTGGAAGTTTGCCTGTATTGTAATAACTCCAATGTAAATATTCTTGATCAAAAAACGGGAGAAGTTAGTGTTGTTGGTGACCCTACTGAAATTTCTATGAAAGTACTCGGGTTAAAAACAGGGTTAGACGAATCATTTGAAAAGTTAGATGAAATTCCATTCGATTCTGATCGGAAAATGATGAGCGTAGTAGGTAGAATTGATGGTAAAACATTTGCATTAATAAAAGGAGCCCCAGATGTACTGATGAGGAACGCTTCATATATATTGGAAAGTGGTGAAAATAAACCAATTGGTGCCTTTAGGGATAAATTATCAAATAAAAATGAGGAGTTTGCTAAAAATGCCTTGAGAGTTCTGGGAGTAGCTTATAAAGAAGTAGAGCCGGGGTACGATCTTAACGAAGTTGA
Organism: Promethearchaeota archaeon; assembly: GCA_019894735.1. The sequence continues at coordinate 23,858 of JAGXOB010000024.1, forward strand.
AAAGGATTTTACGTATATAGGTTTAGTAGGGATTATTGATCCTGCTCGCGATGAAGTCAAATTGGCAATTCGCGAAGCAAGAATGGCCGGAATTCGCACTATCATGATTACGGGAGATCATAAAATTACTGCTATAGCGATCGCTCACCAGATTGGTTTAACAGAATCAACCGAAGCTATAACGGGTGTAGATTTAGAAGCTATGGATGATGACGAATTATTAGAAAGAGTTAAAACTACCGATGTTTTCGCGAGAGTTACTTCCGAACATAAACTAAGAATTCTGAAGAAACTAAAGGAACTCGGCTTAATAGTAGCAATGACAGGAGATGGGGTTAATGACGCTCCAGCTGTAAAAGGAGCTCACGTAGGTGTAGCAATGGGTTTGAAAGGTACGGAAGTTACTCAAGAGGCTTCGGACATGATCCTTATCGATGATAACTATGCCACGATTGTAAATGCAATCGAGGAGGGGAGAGGCATTTTTGAAACGACAAAAGGATTCTTCCGTTATATGTTAAGTACGAATTTTGATGAAATCTTTCTCATTTTAGTAGCATATATCATGATGAAATTATTCGCATCGATTTTCATTGGAATCCCTGTTGAGCCAATTCAGATTCTCTGGTTAAATATCGCAACAGACGGCATTCCAGCGATGGTATTGGGACTCACACCCACGGATCCTGATGTTATGAAAGCACCTCCGAGAAAGGGTTTTACATTGCTGAAAGAAATAAAAGGTCCCGCCTTGCTTTTAGGAATATATACATCAATCACAGATATTGGGCTTTACATTCTTCTTTGGATGGTTCTTATTCCTGCTTGGAGTCTTACTGATCCACTTTTAGTGGGATATTTAAGTCCAGGGCCATCCCAAACATATGCTATAAGTCTAGCACAGACGATTTTATTCACGAATTTAGTGATATGTGAGCTACTTTTTGTCTATACATGTACAAGCAACATAAAACCTTTCTACAAATTCCCTAACAAGCATTTGTTCTGGGCTACGGGACTTTCACTTGGCTTACAATTATTAATACTTTACACGCCAATGGGCATCGCGTTTCATGTTGTACCTTTAACACAATGGTATCACTGGGTAACTCTTATTCTTGCGGCATTTAGCGTTTCTGTTGTGGACGAACTTAGGAAATATAAAATAAGGTTGAATTTAAGAAAAAATCCTAGTTACTTGCTAAATTCTAAATAATTAATTTTTATTTTCTCATTATTCTTTTTTACAACTATATCTGATTTTTAATACTTTTTTTAGAATATAATAGAAATCGTAGGAACAGAATTCTACCAATAATGGATTATTAAGAATTGATCTTATTCTCTACTCTCTTCAATGTGTTTAAAAAATAAGCCAATTCCTATTATCTTAAATGTGTCTTGAACATTTAGATTATTCAATGCTGAAGTTTCAATGAAAAAGCTTTTTAATTCTTTTGCTTTTTGTAACCCTTCTTCTTTAGATACGACTCTTTCTTCCTCTAGATCAATCTTATTCCCCAAAAGAACGAAAGGTATGTTGCCTAATTCCTTCTGTGCGTCCTTTAACCAGAAATTTGCTGCTTCGTCAAAAGTCTCTCTTCTGGTAACATCATAAACTATAAATGCGCAGTTTGCTCCTTTATAATAATCGCGTCTAACGCGTTTAAAAAAGCTCTGTCCTGCTAGATCAAAAATTAAAAACTTGATGATATCATCTTTAAAACCCCGGACATGATATTGTAGGGTGGAAATTGATATGCCTAGAGTAGGTCGATAATCGATGATTTCTTCTTTTTTTAAAAAACGATTTACTAATGTAGTTTTTCCAACTGCAGCTGAACCTAGCACAATTAATTTAAAAAGTTTTTCGATATTATTACTTTCCTTAAAAAGGTGAGTAGGAGTTACACCGTTGATAATAGAAGCTGATTCTGGGATTGAAAACTTGTCTAAACCTAGTGAAAAAGTATCGTATATGTTTAAATCTGGGATATCAAGAGTATTAAATTGAAAATCAAAACTATTTTCGAGTAATTGAGCTATTTTCTCAGCAACAAGATAAGCTATTGGAAAAAGACTGTTTAGATTTGTTTCATAATCGCAAACGAGTAATAGAATTGCTTCAGATCCCGCTTCTAAGTATATTATTCGATTGTCCTCAGTTTCGAATGAACCACTACCATAACGATGGGTTTTATATTCTAAGCTAATTTTATCAAGTAGATTTTCAACTAATGCAGAAAACGCTCCATACACATCTTCTGATTCTTTATCTCCGTGAGTTGTTTCGTCAGATTTACTATATTTTGAAAATAGTAATCCTTCGTTTGAATAAATAAAGGCTATAATAACATCATCTCTCGATTCTACAAAGTTTTTCAATAGAATCTGAAGATTTTTCTCTTTTGATGTAGCTTTAGATTGCATTATACTGATAAAATATGAATTATTGATTGATTTCTTGGTGCGGGGTTTTTTTTAAGAAATTAGAGTTTCTTTTCTTTAAAAATACAACTCGTTATATTTAAATTTTTTTTATAACTTAACTACCTATTATAATTCTTAAACCTTAATTTTTAAAAAGATAATTATTGAGTTAATTTTAATGAATATACCCGAATTGATAAAAAACAAGCTTGAATCAAACCAGACTGTAC
>JAGXOB010000249.1 GCA_019894735.1 Promethearchaeota archaeon
GGTCTTGGCATCGTTCACAACCGATTGAATTATGTCTTTTCGAATTAATCTAAATCCACAATCTGCATCATTTAACTTCAAACGGAATAATAAATTAAAAATTTTATGAAACCCTTTTGATAAAATAGTTCTATGTATGCCTTCACTTCTCCGTAATTTCTTGCCTATTACCATATCGCAATTATGTCGATTTTCCCAGAGTTTCCAAAAATCAGTAGAAAGATATTGCCCATCTGAATCAGAAAAGAAAACCCATTTCGTTTTGCATTTTTTCAGAGCATCAGCCACACCTTTTGCATAGCCCTTTCTTCTTGGATCTGAAACAACAGAAATCGGGAGTTCTTTGGCTAGAGAAGATAAAATGAATGGTGTTTGATCGTTGCTACCATCCTCGGCTACAAATAATTTGCTGGGTAATTTTGTTGCAATTTCGTCGAAATAATTGATTACAATACTGCGTATTGTATCAGCTTCATTGTGTGCGGGTAGAACAATACAGATTTCTGGTTTTTTATTTTTAGACAGCATAAGTAGTGATAATCCTTTATTTTTTAAAGATACTTTTTCGTTATGCTGTATTGTTTGCATTTTTTAACACCTTACTATCTCTTCAGAGGTATTATAATTAACTGTAGAATGTAATGGGCAATCAGATGAGTCATCAATAACTCCTGACCTAGCTGTTCGGGTCCATTGCTTAGGTCTTCGAAGTGCTATAAGAAATATGGCATATAAAGCGACAAATGCTTGAAAACTCCAATAAAAATAAACAAATGGTAACCATAGAGCATTTTTTATTCTTCGAGGTTTTGTAACGAAGACTAGACTAAAACCACAAAGCAGTAAAGATAACGTGGTAGCTATAGTAGCAAATTGGACTGCGTAACTCCAAAAAATGTCGAAAGGAATAATGGTAAAAAAGGTATAACCTGTAACAAGATATGGAAAAAATGAAGCTATGAGTATAAATGGAGCAAAAAGTGTTGCTTCTGCATCCAAGTTTTTCCAGTTCAATTTACCCATTAATGTACCATATTTAAAAGCTAATTCCGTGACACCTCTAAACCATCTAGTTCTCTGTTTAAACAACGTTTTTATTTTTGATGGACTTTCTTGCCAAGCAATCACGTTAGGGGCATATCGAATTTTGTAATTATTCTTTGTGAGTCGTGCTGATAGCTCAATATCTTCTGATAATACTTTTTCGTCGAACCCTTCAAGTTCGACAATAACATCTCTTCGGACAAATTGACAACTTCCTGTCAGATGAACAAACAAGTTCAAAACGTCCTTCCCTCTAAGATAAACCTCATTATATACTGCGCCTTCATAAGAAATGAATTGGGTGAGCATATTTTGTTTGGAATTTATGGAAAGAGTTTTTCCTTGAACAGCCGCTACGTTCTGGTCATCAAAATAAGAGCACATATTTCTCAATACGTTAGGATCAGGAACGCTGTCTGCGTCAAAAACGGCTATTATGTCACCTTTAGAATATTTAAGTCCATAATTGAGTGCTGACGCTTTACCAGTAGAAGAATTTCGATGAAAAACTTTTACATTTGTGTTATTTTTAGCATAATTTAAACATATTTCTAGGGTCTTATCAGATGACCCATCTTCAACTACCACTACCTCTTTTTTGGAATTAGGATAGTTGAGTTTTGAGAGAGAGACTAAAAGTCTATTTACAACTTTTTCTTCATTCTTAACTGGGACAATTATCGTACAAGTTGGTAAAAATTTACCTAAAGTTATTTGATTATCATGCTTCTCCCGATTTTTGATAAGGTCTTTAACTCCCGCAGCCAGAATAGGTAAATGGTAGAAAGCCCAGAAAAACACTGTGGCAGAAATCGTGATTAGAATCATGAAGGTTAAATCTATAATCATCTGAAACACACTGTGAACATTAACTTGAATTTAGATTTTAAAGACAATTGACATAGACCTTCTGATTTATTATTTCTTAATTCTTATTTGTTGTTAATTTGAATTACTATTCTATTTTAAAATCTGTAGCATAAAAAATTTTCTGAAGCCAAAATCAATATTCATGATAACCATTCCTTTAAAATAATAAAAACTGTGTTCTGGGAAGAAAATAATCAAAAAACTGTAACTTTTTAATTGAAAACTAAAAGCTTCAGTAAAGAATGCAATATGATTGTAACATTTTTTTAATTTCAACAATCTGGAATATTATGCGGGAATACATATTGTTAGGTCATAATGTTTAACTATTTTTCGCTGACATGTCTATTTTGACGAAAAATGAGAACAATCGATGGTTTAGGTAACTGGGTACTAATTATAATGGCTATGGCTTCACTGGTTTCTATGATTGCCGCTTTTCAACTCGACATAATTGTTAACCAAGAACTGTATGCTTATGGACTTCAATTTAGTGATGTATGGGCTTACCCATATTGGACAGCAATTAGAATAATATTTGCAATGTCATGGCTTAGTCTTATTGCTACAATAGGATTTCAAGTATACAAAACAATGGCTATGCGAAACATCGAAAGAGAAAACGAAGAAGAATTAGAGGTAACAATTAGAGCTAGTAACACAAACACAAAAGAAGAAAAAGCCGTTAAAACGGCAATTTCCAAAAAATAAAAAAATTCCTATTTCTTAACACGTTTTTTCAATAAGTACCTACTTAATAAAGAGTAAATTATAAAAAACAAGAAAAATATTTGAAAACCCATTTTGAGCCTCTTTCTGGATTAATCTGGCTTGATAAAATGTTATTAAATGAGTCAGTTTGTTGATCTTTATTAAGAATTCATAATTGTTTATTACCGCAATATCCAACCTGTGAGTAGGGTACTAACTGTTGAAAA
>JAGXOB010000250.1 GCA_019894735.1 Promethearchaeota archaeon
ATGATGTTGGTAGATAAGGGGTTTTACGTAATTCGATTCGATAATCGAGATGTAGGTTTATCTACTAAATTTGAAGAGGCAGGAGTACCAAACATTATGAAGGAAATAATGGCACGCCAGCAAGGAGAATTGACATCACCACCTTACACTGTAGAAGATATGGCTGATGACGCAGTAGGTCTTTTAGATACACTTAATATAAAGAAAGCTCATATATGTGGTGCATCGATGGGAGGAATGATTGTTCAAATAATCGCGCTCCGCCATCCAACCCGCGTCTTGAGTCTAACTTCAATAATGAGTACAACAGGAAATCCTAATCTTCCTCAAGCTAAGCCAGAAGCAATGCAAGTACTATTGAAACCCGCGCCTACAGAGCGCGAAGCGTATATTGAGGAAACAGTGAAGCGTCGACGCATTCTTTATGGATCTGGCTTTCCCTATCCTGAGGATGATGCGCGTGAATTTGCTGCAATCACATACGACCGCTCATTTTATCCACAGGGAATGGTGCGACAATTATCAGCAATAGTGGGTACTGAAAACCGAGTATCAAAACTTGGCTCAATCAAAGTACCTACACTTGTAATTCACGGAGGCGACGATCCTTTAGTTCCCGTTGAAGGTGGTAAGGAAACAGCAGAATGCATACCTGGAGCGGAATTGGTGATCATTGAGGGTATGGGACACAGTTTACCGCCTGAGACTTGGCCTCAAATTGTAAACGCAATTGCAAAAAACGCTAAAAAGTGAATAATTAGGAAATCAAGGGGATTTTTTTTCTTCTTTTTTTATTGAAATTTGTAGATTGTCCTACTATTTTTCTATTAGTTTTATATTGATATTTTGGAGAGTTCTCAGCCAACAATATCAAATCCGCTGATTTCCCATATAAACTCTTAATTTCTTATAGGAGCATGCTCTAAGAATATGAATGGATTACCAATGAAGGGAAATAAATTGTTGGCGTAAAATGTCTTAAGAATTTCGAAATTTTCTTGTTATTATCATGGAATAAAGATAAACTATCACCATTAAAAATTGGACAATTATCCTAATTGAAATTCTAACGAAATACCAAGAATCGAATAATTCGGGAAATTGTTCAATATAATTAAGCATCATGGGGAGTCTTATGAAAAAATTGATAATTAGGTAAATAAGATAGCTTCCTGAGAATAGACTTAACCAAAATATGATGATACTTTGACTTTTGTTCACTTTTAATCCGAACCATTTATTCTTTGGAATTTTTTCTCTAAAATTTGATTCCAAGAATAATTCTAGTCGATTCTTTTTTAGAATGAAATCTATAGTATAAAAACAGGGAATAAGTAGGAGTATAATATAAAAAATGTAAGTAGGTATTTCTATTCCAATTGAGCTTACGATAAAAATTTCAATACCAAGGTTAAATAATAGATATAGCACAACGAAAATCGAAAGTGAGAGAAACACAAGAGCTATAACGGGATTCATTTTAACAATTCCGAGCCATTTGGGTTTTTGTGATATTATAGATGATTTCTTTAATGTTATGGAGAAATTATATTTTCTTTTAATGTTCAAAGCACTTAAAACGAGCAAAGATATGCATATAATCAGAATAATCAGAATAATCAAATAGATTAAACCACCAAAGTAAAGATAGCCGTAAAAGATAATACTAATTATATTAAAAATTAACATAGTTGCATAAACTAACGTTGGGAAAATTAAAGAGATGAATAAAGCTATTGATAAAATAAATAAGAATAACGAAACTGTGTTTAATTCTTTAGCATCATCAGATTTAATTTGAGATTTTTTAATTCTATAAGCCGTAAAAATGCTAATAATTAAAAGGAAAATGTGTGTAAAATAATTTCCAAGATATGTGTACATGAAACCGTAATATGGGTAAGTATAATCGAATATGAGCATAACAGAATAATAGGAAGTGAAAAGTATTCCACTCAGGGAAAGTGCGAAAAGAGCGAGTGCCTGATTGTATGTAAGATGTATTCCAAACCACAGAACATGAGTAATCCTGGATTCGAAAACTTTCTTTTGATCATCTTGGATATTGATGCCCTTTATAACTTTTAGAAATGTATATAAGCTCAATATAAAACAGATTGAATAGAAAATTATGTGAATTAATCCATAATAATCCATAAAGCTAAAGTAATAAAAAATATCATAGATATATTCAAAAATGAGTATTGGAAGGCTCATGACCCCCAAGAATGAAAGCACAAGAAGAACAACTGAATTGGTTTTGTTTAGTGGAAATCCAAACCAGATCGATACTATTTCATTTTTATTATTAAATTTCTCATTATCTTCCAATTTTCTCTCCCTTTAATCTGTTTTCTATTTTAATATCTAAATAACAATACAGTAAGACCTAAATTTTTTCAAGATCTTAGAATCAATTAAACTGAATTATTGAATTAATCTAGCACAATATTCAATTTAAAGGCATCAATAAAAAAAGTGACACTAAGAGGAGATAAGATAGAAAATCTTTGAAATCTTACTGAGGACATTTCAAATTACCTAATTTTTCATTATTTAAGCAATAAAGATTTTGCTTGTCAAGGGTTCTGTGATTCACTAGTTGATTATCAACTAAAATCTCAAGATACTTATTCACGGTCGTGTGATGCATTCTGAGAGTTTTAGCTATTTGGGATTTTGTGCAACCTTTTAAATTTAATTTCAAATATTCGATTAGTTCGCTACATTTTACTCTTGAAATGATTTGTAATATATAGTCATTTTCCAGAGGTAATTCCGAATCAAAATATGCGATTTGGTTATTGTTCTCTTGTTTTCTTATCAAGTTAAACCTTAATAGAAGATTCA
>JAGXOB010000251.1 GCA_019894735.1 Promethearchaeota archaeon
GGTATAGGAAAAGGAAATGCGATTGCAAAAGGTTTAGCTAAATTAGATCCTGAAATAAAATATATTATTCTTACCGATGCAGACTATACATATCCAGCAAAATATGTCCCTAAAATGATAGAAGTGCTTGAAAATAATCCAGAAGTAGGAATGGTATGTGGTAACAGGTTTAGTGGAAATGCAGAGTCTAAGGCAGTAATAAAATCTTTTTATCTAGGAAATAAACTGTTATCTGTTTCTCACAGTTTATTTAATAGAGTATCTTTAGTTGATCCTTTGACTGGTTTGAGAGTTATACGAACTAAAGCAATTAAAGGTTGGATAATAAAATCCCAAGGATTTGACATAGAAGTTGAGCTTAATCATCAAATAAAACAGAAAGGCTATAAAATAGTTGAAGTTCCAATAGGATATCGAAAAAGATTGGGTGAAAAAAAACTGAAAATCAGAGATGGTATTATAATTCTGCGAAGGATACTATCAGAAATTCTAAGGTAACATAGTTTACTCTATAAGAAAAATTAAGAATATTTATGAAATAGAATCAACAACTATTTTTTTTAAATAAAATAGCAATAATCTATTACATAAGAATTAAAATCTAATAGGATAATAAAAAAAATTAGAGAATAAATAGTTATAATATCTTAATAATATTCTGAAAAAGAATTTTTTTTATAAAGTATATTTAATGTTAATTCTGATTATTAATCAATTTATTATTTTAGCAGATTTTGCAGAGTTGTATGACAACTAGCACATTCAAAAAATTTTGATCCACATGAAGGACAAAAAAGTTCTTCACTTTCTAATTTTTTCAAAAAAAGTAATAATTTAGTTTTATTTTGATCGATAAAGGAATTTTCAACAGAGCTATTATTATCTTGAATATTATCTTTGAGATTTGGATTGGGGTGAATAATCTCATGGTAAAGCTTTGAAATACTGGTTTTACCTTCCCTTAATTTTTGCTTTTCCTCTTCAGTAGCTTTTTCAAATATTTTTTTTCCCCTCTCAAAAGTTCGTGTAGATATACCTAGCTTTTCAGCAACTTTTGCAGTTGCTTTACCTGTACTGAGAGCTGGGGTAGAGTCAGGTGACGCTAAGCCTAATTGTATGTTTTTTCCGTTTATTCCCCCTTCTGTTTGTCTTTTTTTTGCCATTGCTTTTTCGATTTCCAATAATGGAATTCCTAATTCAACTAGTTGAAAAGAGGTTAAGTGACGTCTTCGCAAATTTGATTCAATTACAAACTTCTTTTCTAGTAACTTATTTTCAAACTTTCTGACTTCAAAATCTGGTTCCAAATCTAATTCACTGCACGCCCTATAACGATGATGACCATCTAGAACTTCTAGATCTTCATTTGCAATAATTGGATAATGTTGACCGTCAATTTGGATAGACATTTTAAGTTCCTCAAATTCTTCACTGGACATTTGAGGCAGTAGTTTTTCATATATTGGGTTAACACGCAAACTCATAAAAAACAACTCTACCAGGTACTAAATATCTGTATTGCAACAATTATTTAAGCTAAGAGTCAGATTCAGCTTTTAATTAAAATTAGAGTTTATAGAAGTTGCTTTGAATCCGCTTTTTATACATTTTAATATAACATTATTGCCTAAAAAAATCTTAGAATCAAAACAGCAACACTTCTAAAAAAGTTAGTGAGATCCTCGCAGTCCTAAATTGAAAACGTTCAATCGCTGATCTGGGTTAAGATAGAATGGTTAACATAATAAATAGATAAAAAAAAGTGGGCCGAACCGGATTTGAACCGGCGACCTTTCGATTATCAGTCGAACGCTCCAGCCGTGCTGAGCTATCAGCCCAAACTAAATTTATATCAGATTAAATACTTTGTTGGTTAATAAGAATTTTCGTAAATCTTTTAATCTCTTAAGTGCTCTTCAGTATTAACAATTAATAAGGGCTTGTAGCCTAGCACGGATTAAGGTGTCGGCCTTCGGAGCCGGAGATCGTGGGTTCAAATCCCACCGAGCCCATATATTTTAATTAAGAAAATGAATTAATAATTTTAGAAAATGACTGATAAAAAAAATTGAAAATAAAAATTGTCTGTAAATACGAATAGTCTATTAATAAAAATCTTGAAGTATTTTTTTTAATAATTGTTTAATGCACTGAGTTCATCAAAATAAAAAGTGATAAAATGACGATTTTTACTAATCAATATTAGTTATTCATAAGGCTTAATGCTGTCAAATCTTAAAAATTAGTAAGAAGTGTGGAGGAAAAAGTTAAATTGCAACAGATTTCAAAAGATTCGGTCAGCGAAATAGTAGTAGATTTTCTAAAGAAAAAAAAAGAAACAGATAAAATTGACATAGCTATGATCGAAAAGCAAACAGATGGCTGGATAGTAAGAGGAACATGTCCAATAGACTTAGAAGGACATAAATGGGCTGAAGGATTTACAGTTAGTTTAGATCTAAAAGGAAAAATAAAAAATATTGACTTTTCACTATTATAAGCAAAATAATTTTAAAGCATTACACAGAGAAAGAAGAGTCAATACTTAGATTTATCAGGATAAACATCAATGAATAAAAAACAAAAAGACAAAAAACCTGATCAAATAGAAGAAAAAAAAGAAAAATACAGGTTTAGGGATTTATTAAAGACCGCATGGATGCAATCCGCATTAAAACTTGCGATAATCTCTTCAATAGCAGCAGTATTAACTATTTGGCTATTTCAATTTTTTGATATTTCTGGATCTCAATTTTTCGCTGATACTGAGAAAGTTTTTTTAGAATATGGACTACTAGGCATCTTTATTGCAACAATAATAGCTGGAACAATTATTCCTTTAGGC
>JAGXOB010000252.1 GCA_019894735.1 Promethearchaeota archaeon
GCTGGGGCAGATGAGGTGGCGATCCTCAACAATGAAGAAATGTTAAAAAGGGCGGAGTTTATCTATAACCCAAGAGCTATTATTAATTATTCTGTTTATTCCACAGATGAGGAGTTATTGAAAGAAATCGGGAGAGAGTTAAAAAAATACCTTATTTCAAAAGGTTATGAAGCGATTATCCTTCTTCTAGAAATTACAGACAAAACACAGGAGCGAGAATTTTTAACAGGATCAGTTATAACTAACGCAAAACTAATACCTGACCAAAATAATGACTTTGTCTAATTATTTTTCCATTAGGAGCAATGAACTTCAGTGAGAATAGAGTATTACTAATAAAATATTTAACTTTTAATGCATTTATTTTGATGATAGTTTATGGGTAAAAAGAAAATGGAAGCTCCGTTAACCGGAATAACCGTATCTAAAGAAGAGGATTTTTCTGGTTGGTATACGGAGCTAATAAACAAGGCAGAGTTAGCAGATATTAGATACAACATCAAGGGTTTTGTGGTTTATCGAGAATGGGCAACCATCACAATAAAAAAGATGTATGCCATATATGAGAAATGTATGGAAGATCATGGACACATGCCGTTAACGATGCCTTCGTTAATTCCAGAATCTAATTTTTTATTGGAAGCCGATCATGTGGAGGGTTTTGCTCCGGAAGTATTTTGGGTAACCGAAGCAGGTAGTTCGGGAAAGTTATCAGAAAGATTAGCTTTACGCCCTACAAGTGAAACTGCTTTGTATAAAATGTACTCCTTATGGATTCGGAGTTACAAAGATCTACCTTACAAAAGATACCTTTCGTGCCAGATATGGCGATACGAAGGAAAGATGACGAGACCCTTCTTCAGAGCGAGAGAATTTCATTGGATTGAGGGACACGATGTATTCTCTACAATGGAGGAAGCTAAGAATCAGGTATTAGAGGATATGGAAATGACATATCAAATGCTTCAAGATGAATTTGGAATCCCTATTATCTTTTTTGAAAGACCTCAATGGGATAAATTCAGCGGAGCACAGAAAACTTTCGCTGCGGATGCTCTAATGGGGTCAGGAAAAGTTCTACAGTTGCCTTCAACTCATCTCTTAGGACAAAATTTCGCAAAGCCATTTAATGTAAAATTTATAGATGCTAAAGGAGAGGAAAAATATGGATATCAAACATGTTATGGTCCAGCGATAAGTAGAATATATGGAGCTATGATAGCTCACCTTGGAGACGACAAAGGATTGATCCTACCTTTCGATATAGCCCCTATCCAAATAGTAATTGTTCCAATTTTGTTCAAGGGTAAAGAGCAGAAAGTAATGGAAAAAGTCAATGATATATATGAAATGCTCAAGGGTAAATATATCTTAAAAGTTGATGAATCAGACAAATCAATGGGAAATAAATTTTATTACTGGGAATTAAAGGGAGTTCCTATTCGAATCGAAGTAGGTCCGAAAGACGTCGAAAAAAACCAAGTTGTTATCGTTAAAAGACACGATGGTCAAAAATTCTTTGTTGATGAAAAAGAATTAGAAAGCTTCATAGATGATATTGCTGTCAATTATACAAAAGAAATAAAAGAGAAAAAGTTAGTTGATTTTGAATCGCAAATTGAAGTAGCTTACGATATAAACGCAGCAATTGAAGCGATAAATAACGGTAAAATAGTTTGTTGTGGATTTTGTTCAATAGATAAAGATGGTGAACATTGTGCAGAAGTAGTTGAAAAAGATACAGGAGGATTCGTCCGTGGTACACGAGTTGATGAGGAAAAACATAAATTTGCAACCTGTTTAATTTGTGGTAAACCTGCTGGGTGTACAGTGTATATTGCCAAGAGTTATTAGATTTATATTAATTAATTTTATTTGTTATAAATAAATTAAGATTATTATTTTATATTCCAATCTCGTTTTAAATCCCAATCATGTATTAATTTATCTAAAGCATATTCTGTTGTGCTTAATTTTTCGATTAATTCATTTTTTTGATTGGTATTAATTAATTCTTGTAAAATATCTTCTGAGATGACTTCTCCAATTAATTTTTCAAGTGATTCATTAAGCTCATTAAAAGTATTTCTTTTTCTTTCTAGACTATTACTAAAGTTTTTTATCAGCTTATTAAATAATCTTGCTCCTAGAGTTAATATATACAAAAATCTTAAAGAAGAATTAACTTTTGCATTATTATCTATTATTTCTGTTATATTTGCATAATTTCGAATTTATGTTTTTCATCAATTACCATTGTTTTATTATTCCATCCAAAATTAACACTTTCAAACCAATTTTGAGCATCAGGAGAAAATACATTTTCTATTAAAGATTTTACCCTACCTTCAAGATCTAATGTATATTCTGGTTTAGTACTACTTTCTTTTAGTGAGTCTAATAAATTAGCAAGGTATCTATGATCTGAAACCCCATTTTGAAACGAGATTTCAGCAATTTCTTCAATTAATGCATCATCGGCATTATCTAATAATGGTTTAAGCATGTTTTGACTAAAGATGACTTTTTTGTTTGGTCTCTTTTTATTGTCAATACTGCGATATAGATAAGATTTTAATGCTGTTTTTACTAATTTTGAACGAGATTGCTTTGTCATATCACAGAATGCATCCAGAAATTCTAATTCTATTGGAGACATCCGAACTCTTAATGCATTATATTTATCATTTTTCATTAACACAAACCTCAATTCTAGTTTTAAGATTAATTTAAGATCAAGCTCTATTTACTATTCCTATCGTTAAAATTTTTAATTATTCATATTATGAAAAAAAGTTATTCTAGAATAAGTTCTATTTTTAAAGCCAAACCATCAATAGGC
>JAGXOB010000253.1 GCA_019894735.1 Promethearchaeota archaeon
ATCGATTGGGTAATCTACATACCTATTTGTGAAAATAAAGGAAAAAACCAAATAGACTATTTAGTAACCTATAGAAATCGAAAATCAGGTCAAACACAGAAAAAACGAAGAGTAAATCTTCAAGAAGTGATAAACAAACCTGAAATAGACAACTCATATCCCCATTCCATAGGAGTTTATTTAGATTCATCTGGTAGAGGAAAAAAATGGATGCCTGAATACCTCCTAACTAAAAAAATCTTAAATAATCAAGGATTCATTAAACTTCTTAATTCTCTAAAACTCTAAAACCGCCAAAATTTCTAGAGTACACTCTATAAATCTCAAAAGAAAATAAACCATTAAATTTCTTCATTTTGTGTTTTCTGAGAACGAATTATTTTTCTTATGTTTTCCAAAACTTCTTTTTCAGTCATTGAACTAATTTTTTCTTTATTTTTCTCGATCCAAAGAACTATTGATTTGCTAACTGACTCATCTAACCCATTATGAATCAAATATTCTCTAAAATCTTTAAAAATCTCTTTCTTACTAGATTTTGATTTAACAGTTTTTAACATTGAAGTTGGAGTGTGAATAAGTGGTTTTTTAAGTGTTAAACTTTTTACACTAGTTCTTCCAGTCTTTGACAGTCCTTTTATTACTGTTTTTATTAATGCATCTTGAATGTTATATTTCTCTAAGTGATTTCTTATTTTCGACATGTGTAACACTTCTGAAAAATTTTCAGTCTCATAAATGATGTTAAACATAGGCCGAGCTGGTTTAATATCTACAAAATCCCCTTGACAAGTATTTGTGTCAATAACAAAAAATCCTGTTCGTTTGGCTGGTTTAATAATAATTTCTTCAGTGTCCAAATCGAATTTGATACACTCTCCTTGATCAAAAGACCAATACTCCGGAGAACCAGGATTAAACATACATTCTTCAGAGTAAGGAACATGAAAATGACCCAACAAAATAAGATTTAAACCAAGACTTTTCAAAAAATTTCTAGAAACATCCGCTCGATCCTCTGGTACACCCGGAAAATCCAAAAGTTGATGAAAAATTCCAACATTCACAAAAGAATCATCTATTGAATCCTTAACTTGTTCTTCTATTTGTTTGGGTATATTATAACTTTCATAACCTACACCAATAAAATTAACATCATTAATTTTCAAAGTTGGATTTTTTTTATTTAAGTAACTAATCTTTGAAACATCATTTATTAAATGTAAAATATCGCCTCCATATTTTTCAAATAAAATTTGTGGCGAATCATGATTTCCTCTAATTAACATTACTGGGCATTCAACTTTTGATGTTTCTCTAAGAAACTTCCTAACAACTCCTGGATGAGGCCGACTCTTATCAAAAATATCACCTGCTATTACAAATGCATCTAACTTTAATTCTTTGACTTTGCTTGTAAGTTTTGTATAAGCATCAAGATAATCCTGCCAGCGCTGTTTACTATTAAATTGACGAATGCCAAGATGCAAATCAGCTGCAAGTGCAATTTTCATAAGTTACTATTCCAATTTTTATAACTCATCAGGAAAATCATAGATGTCTGCATCAGTTTTGTCAGATTCTTCCTTCCAAATACTCTCATAATCTACATTCATACCACCGTGCTTAGTTGTTCTTTCTGATCTAACTTTGAACCTAATTGAAATAGGAAATGATTCACCCATTACAAGTGCTTCTCCTCGTTCAAATTTAGGAAGCTCATTTATTACGTCGTCGGTCGCATTCTCTGCACTTTCTCTTACACTAGATAAATCAGCAGGATTTTTTATTTTCATAACAATATTAGTTACACACTGACTAAGAACTGTTGAATCAAGCCTATTTGGTCTCTGAGAAGCTACAAATAAGCAGATACCAAATTTTCTACCTTCTGTTGCTATCGTACGAATTATATCACTGCTTGAAACATTTGAACCAGAAGGTGCAAACCTGTGAGCTTCTTCAACGATTACAACTATTGGAGGGATCTCTTCTTTTTGTCTAGCGTTAAATATTCTTTGAAGCAAATTTGTAACCACAAACTGCTGTATCTTATCTTTTATCCCAGACATTGCTATTACTGATACCTGATTAGCTTGCACAATTTCTCCGATTTTAGGTTCATTTGTACCAAAAAAACCAGAAGAAGAAAGATTTAACAAATAGTTCCTAGCCCAAGAAGCAGCTGTTGCCTCAGATTTAGACGAATTATTAACTTTATCATTCAAAACAGCAATAATATCATCTAATGAATACCTAATTTTCCTCTTTTTCAAATCTCTAATAGCTTGGTCAAGAATACTCGCCGATCCATCACCCATCCCTGTAAAATGCTGAAAATTAGACGCGGATATATTCTTAACATCTAATGTATAATTATTTAATCCCGCAGCTGATCCTAACCCATACAACATTCTTTTAGTTTTTTTTGGAAGACTTTGTGCCATTGGCAGATATTCATTGTGTGGATCCAAAAGCAAAATAGCAGCTTTATGTAGAGCTAATTCTTCACATAATAAACCTATTAAAAATGATTTACCACAACCAGTCATCCCAATAATACTAAGGTGTCTTTGAAGCAATCCATTTACTGGTAAAGTAACTTTCGAACCATCAAAAGTTGTTCCAACCTCTAAAGACCCTCGGTCATAAATCATTTTTTTCTCTTCTAAAGATAACTTTCTAACATCTCTGGACTTATCCGCTACAAAACTATTTGGGCTGCCAAAAATAGTTTTTTTTCCATTTACAATTCGTATTGACCCAACAATTAGAGATTTTAAAACATAAGTAATTGGAGACTTCTCTAATATTTTAAAAGCCAACCGTTCATTCTCACT
>JAGXOB010000254.1 GCA_019894735.1 Promethearchaeota archaeon
CAGTAACCCTTTTATCAACAACAAACATTGAACAAAACGCCTATCTTTTTGGAGGAACAGTAAACAACCAAGCAACCATAGAAGACACCCTAATTGTAAGAGCTGCTACATTCCAAAATAGTGGAACAGCCCAAATAGTAGATTACCAAACCTCACAAGTAACACAAATAGGTGAAACCCTTAAAGGAATTTTTAGAATACTACAAATAGTTATTTTTGCAGGCTACATGATTCTTGGACTACTCATTCTGAAGTTTATGCCCAATCAATTCCTTGCAATAGAAGAAGAACTAAACAAATCAAAAATAAAAAATACTGCAGTAGGCTTTTTACTATTAATTTTAACAACAATTGTCAGTATTATACTTGCAGTAACTGTTATTGGCCTTCCAATCTCGATACTTCTTACTCTAACCTACCTGATCGCTCTAATCATTTCACCATTAATCGTCTCACTTACCATAGGAAGAACAATAGTTAACCTGATAAAAAGAAAAACAAGCAACACAATCCTATTTATCATAGGTTTTATTGCTTTACATTTACTCTATTTGATTCCTTTTATAGGTTTTATCTTTGTGATTGGAGCACTCAGCCTAGGTTTAGGAGCTATATTTTACACAACCAAAAAAAACCTAAACAAAATAATATCATTAAATAATTAAAAATAAACAATTCATTTCAGATTTAGACAACAACTAAAAAGCTTAGACAGATTTCTGATTTCCTAATTCACTAAAAAAATAAAAAAAAGAAGATTTTTATGAAACAACTACCTCTCCACTTTATTGGATGATAAACGTGATTACCCAACCCATTGACTCATTAACCAAACAGATACTCAATCGATACAATAAACAGCCTGTAGGATGGTCTATTCTCAGAGATTTCAAAGGAAACGTGTTGATAATAGGTCCAAGAGATGGGTATATGTTAAAGATAGTTACAATTAATCCACAAGAATACACCGGCGTTGGTGCGAAAATCGAAAACCCAAATGATATCCGAAGTCTCATAAAAGGTGCACCATTATATGGGTATCGTCCACTTCCAAAAACACAAGCAAAAGAATTGTTAAATAGTTTTAACCATACTGAAAAACAAAACAGCCTCATCTTAAAGATTCTGAAAAGAAAACCCGTTCCAGCTTGGGAACTAGAACGAAAAAAACCAAGTCTAATACTCAGTGGACCAATACTAGCTCATCCAGATCTAAGTACAATCTCAAAGAGCCAAAAAGAACTAGACCTAAAACTAACAAACGAAGCACAAAAACTTTTCAAACAGAAATATCCTAACCGAGCTGAGATGTATAGATAATAGATCTAATCCCTTTTTTCGGGGTACTTACTATTCTTAAAGAATACCCTGCATCTCTTCTCTAAGGTGTTTTCTAAAAAAGTTGTTATTAATTTATAACCGGATAGATAGTCTCATGTGAAAATTATGGTCTATGCTAAGACTTTTATAAAACTAATTTCAAACAAGATAATAGGGGAATTTTATGCTTGAGCTAATAAACGACAATGTCCTAGATCTAGCTAAAGCCATTATAGTCCTCTTTATTATGGTTGATCCCCTTGGAAATATACCTATTTTTATGTGCCTTACAGAAAAGATGCCAAAAAAACAAAAAACAAAAACATTCAACACAGCTACAATAGTAAGCATTATTCTGCTTTTATTATTCGCTTTTGCAGGACAAGAAATCTTCTCAATCTTTGGAGTCTCCATATTTAGTTTCCAAATTGCAGGAGGCATTCTTCTTCTAATAATAGCTATTAGACTTATAATCACAGGAAAGATAATTGACCTAGACCAAAACCCAGAAAGCGTAGGTGCAGTTCCAATAGCGATGCCACTACTAGTTGGACCAGGAGCTATTACCACTGCAATATTTAGCCTTCAACAATACGGTATAGTAATAACCACTTTAGCTATCATCACAACACTTGTTATAACCTGGATAATTTTAAGATCAGTAAACAAAATATATCATTTCCTTGGTAAATCAGGTGCTTTAGTTATCGCACAAGTAAATGCCCTCTTTATAGCTGCAATAGCCATACAATACATACTTATGGGAATAACACAATTCATCCCACTCTAAACAAAAAACCCTCAAAATTAAAAAAAATCCTTCTATTTGAAAAAGAATTCTATTTGTTCTAAATCAAGTTGACCTAGATAGACTTAAGTTTGCTTAAATATTTCTGTTTAAGTTTAATCACTTTTGGCGCAATAGTAACTTGGCAATATGCTTGATTGGGATGTTTTTTATAATAATCTTTATGGTATGATTCAGCGAAATAAAAAATCTCCAAAGGCTCTACGGTAGTTGCGATAGGCTTATCCCAAATTTTTTGGTTATTCAAGTTGATAATAACCTTCTCAACAATGGTTTTTTGAAAGTTATTTTTATAAAAAATGGCTGAACGGTACTGTGTTCCTATATCCGCACTTTGACGATTAATGGCAGTAGGATCATGGGTTGCAAAAAATATCCCCAAGATTTCCTCAAGAGAAATCAAATTGGAATCAAAAGTTATCTCAACTGCCTCAGCATGGCCAGTTATCCCAGAAGAAACCTGCTCATAAGTAGGATTGGCAACAGAACCACCTGTATAACCTGGTTCAACCTTCTCAACTCCCTTAACTATGTTAAAGACTGCTTCAGTACACCAAAAACAGCCACCAGCAAGAGTAATAGTTTCCATTATTACCTCATAACCTATTCAATATTGATTTTTGAACAATACTTGTTTACTAAATCTTTAGTGTTTGCAACGTTTAATTGTTTAAATAGAAAATCAAACTTTGTTTCAACCTCAAAAGCAA
>JAGXOB010000255.1 GCA_019894735.1 Promethearchaeota archaeon
GTTATATCAGGTCTCGTGGCCAATACACCGACTGCGCTAATTTTTATTCCGATAATACAAACTCTAATAAATGACTTTAATTTCCCAGAAATCCCCTTATTGTTCGCTTTCATAATTGCTATTAATTTGGGAGGTAATTTTATCCCACAAGGTGCTGCGGCCGATATGATGACTTTAAAAGTCGCCCAAGATTCTGGCGTAGAAAACCTATCCTACAAAAGATTATTAAAAACCGGGGCCATGTTTGCAGCCATTCATATTGGATTTTCTCTAATATATCTTTTAGCATTGATGTACACGATATTCTTTATTTTATTTATTGGATTAGTGATAAGTCTTATAATATTGATTTTATTACCAATTTTTAAAAAAATAAAAGAAGAATAAGAAAAGGGATAAAAAGATATATTTAATTAGTTATAATTAATTATGGGAAAATTCCCCTTAATTCGATAGCTTTGGCCACCCTAGATACCGCAATTATATATGCCGCAGTTCTAAGTGAAATTTTTCGCTCCTTTGATATTTTATAAGTTTCTTCAAACGCTTCGATGATTATTCGCTTTAATTCTTCATTGATTCTTTCGAGTTTCCAAAAATATGAATGAATGTCTTGAATATATTCAAAATAACTTACGCAGACACCACCACTATTAGCTAATATATCTGGTACGACATAGATCCCTTTCTTAAACAAAATTTTATCAGCTTCTGGCGTTGTAGGTCCATTCGCACCTTCCAAAACTATTTTACAGTCTATTTTCTCCGCATTTTTTTCTGTTATTTGATTTTCTATAGCTGCAGGGATTAATACATCACATTTTAATGTAAGTAGCTCATCGTTACCAATAAGCTTATATTTATCATTTTTATAATCTTTTAATAAATTACCTTGTTTAGCCCATGCTAATAACTTTTCTATATCTAAACCATCTTCGCAGTAAATTCCTGTAGATATATCTGAGACACCAATGACTTTACAACCATGTTTATAAAGTTGTTCAGTAATCGTACTTCCTACATTACCAAATCCTTGAACTACAATCTTTAAGGACTTTAAATCTAATCTTAGTTTTTCAACTATAGCTTGAAGTACAAAATACAAGCCCGTTCCAGTAGCATCTGCTCTGCCAACAGAACCACCAATTTCGATTGGTTTTCCTGTAACAACGCCTGGAATTGTTCGCCCTTTTTGCATACTGTAGGTATCCATGATCCAAGCCATAATTTGGGGGTTAGTGTTCATATCTGGAGCAGGAATATCAATATCTGGTCCTATGATATTAATAATTTCAGCAGTAAACCTTCTTGTAAGTTTTTCAAGCTCCTTTTTAGATAATTTAAACGGATCAACGCATATACCACCTTTAGCGCCTCCTAAAGGCAAGTTTAAAAGACTACATTTCCATGTCATCCATGTTGCTAAAGCCTTTACTTCATCAAGATTAACACCTAGAGAATATCGTAAACCTCCTTTTCCAGGGCCTCTGATTGTCGAATGATGAACTCTATAACCTTCAAAAATTTCGAGAGAACCATCATCCATCATGATTGGAATAGAAACTATTAATGAACGTTCTACTCTTTTTAAAAATTGACGAATATTTGGATCTAAATCCATCACATCTGCTACAATATCAATCTGCTTTTTTGCCATTTCATAAGGATTAGCGACCATTTTATCACCCTTTTTTTTGTTTTATTTTTTATCTTTTTTTTTTTATAGTTTTTTCAGCTAAATCTAATTCTTGAATTCCACATAAACAAAAATGCTTGCTTTTATGGAAATAACCCCCTCAATTCATGTGCTTTTGCTAATCGATTTGCGCTAATAGCATATGCCGCCGTTCTGAGTGAAGAATCTGTCTTTTTTGAAAATTTAGATATTTCCTCAAACGTGTCTATAAGAATAGTTTTCATTTCACTATTAACGCGATCTAACTTCCAGAAATAACTATGCATATCTTGAATATATTCAAAATAAGATACGCATACGCCTCCACTATTTGCAATAATATCTGGAACAAGTATTATTCCTTTTTCCTCCAAGATTTCATCTGCTTGGGAAGTCGTTGGACTATTTGCTCCTTCTAATATTATTTTACAATCTATTTTATCTGCATTTCCGCTATAAATCTGATTTTCCATAGCTGCAGGAATCAAAACATCACATTTAGTGCTTAGTAATTCAGCGTTAGTTATTGGTCTTGTACCTTTACCCTCGTATTCTTTTAATAAATTACCTTGTTGTTTCCATTTAATTAATGTGTCTACATCTAAACCATCTGGTGAGTATATCCCTCCTTCTTCTTCAGAGATTGCTATAACATTACAGGAGTTGTTACATAATTCCTTGGCAACAACAGATCCCACTTTTCCAAAACCTTGAATTACAACACTCATTTTTTTTAAATTATAATTTAGTTTTTGACATAAATGCTGTAGTAAATAAATCATTCCAGTACCAGGAGATTCACTCCTTCCTATAGATCCTCCAATCTCAATTGGTTTACCAGTAACTACTCCCGGAATAGTTTTACCTTTTTGCATGCTATATGTATCCATCATCCAAGCCATTATACGTGAGTCTGTATACATATCTGGTGCGGCAACATCTCTCTCTGGTCCAATCATATTTATAATTTCCATGGTATATCTTCTTGTTAAAACCTCTAATTCTCTGTCCGATAACTTCTTAGTATCGACTCTTATACCACCTTTAGAACCGCCAAGAGGTAACCCTAACAAAGCCGTCTTAAATGTCATCAAGAGGGCTAAAGCTTTCATCTCGTCAAGAGTCACAAATGGGGAATATCTTACACCTCCTTTTCCTGGAC
>JAGXOB010000256.1 GCA_019894735.1 Promethearchaeota archaeon
CAATATTTTAGTGGCGTTAGGCCATATTATGCGGACCAAATCCTTACTCATCTTAAAAAAATCGATAAATCAGAGATGAAGATATTCATAACTCCAACTTGTCCGTATTGTCCAGCGACCGTACCAGTTTTGACTTTGTTCGCAATTGTGTCTAAAGGTAAAATAACAGCAGAAGTTATTGATGTTAGTTTAAATCCGGATATCGCTAGAAAGTATGAAGTTCAAGGAGTTCCACTAACTGTCGTAAACGAGAACGAAAGAATTGTGGGGATGTTTACCCCACAAGATTTGTTAGATAAATTAACAAAAGGTCAAAGAGATTTTGGAGGAATGTATGCATAATCTACCTATTAAGAGGTGTTTTAAATATGTCTGAAGACGATAAATATAAGGAAATTATCAAAAAAGAGATGGCAAAACTTACTAAACCTGTAAGGTTAAAAGTATTTACATCACAAAGAACAGAAGTAGATGGGAGTAAAATAAGAGCTTGCATGGATTGTGGACAATTTATGTCACTTCTAAGAATTTATGAAGAAAATTCGAATGGAATGTTAACGATAGAAGAATTATCTATAGACAGTAATCCTGAATTCGCTAAACGCTATGACATTAAGAGGGTACCAACAATCTTATTTGTTACTGATGAAGGTAGAGAAATGATTCGTTATTTAGCAGCACCAAGAGGCGGTGAAATCCAACCGTTTGTGCAATCTCTTTTTACTTTTGCGGGCGCGCCGAATTATTACGAAGCCACAATAAAACAAAACCTCGATCGTATTAAACCATCAACTATCAAAGTAATGATTACAGAAACGTGTCCATATTGTCCCAGCGTTGTATCTACAGTCTCTCAGTTTGCATTAGCATCTGAAGGGAAGATTAGAACTGTAATCATTGATATTATGGCGAATCCAGATATTGGACAATATTACGATGCTTCGGGAGTACCTTATACTATTATAAACGATGAGAAAACTCTCATTGGAATGGTAGGTGCTCCGGAAATATTACGAGCGCTTATTGGTGGAAATATTAGGGTACAATACTAATTTAACACCAAAGAGTTAATAGTGAAACCTTTAGGATGTTGTTTTATTTCTTATATTTTTACGCTGAGTAAGAGAATATTGAGGATGTGAAATAAGTGCCGGTATCATATATATATGAGAGAATGATTCGTGAAGAGATTAAAAAACTTCGCAAACCAGTAACATTGAAAATCTTCACTTCTAAGAAGAATCTCAAAGAATCCGTAAAGATTCTGGAGGTAATGGAGATGTATCAGAAAGCCTCTAATGGTTTGCTAAAGATAGAAGAACATAGATTTGAAGATAATTCTGAACTTGCAAAAAAGTATGAAGTTCAACACGTACCTGTTATTTTGTTGATAAATGATGAAGATCAAGTAATAATTCGTTATTTAGCAGTGCCTATGGCAGCAAAAATCCAACCATTTGTTCAAGCTTTAATGTTACTTACAGGAACTTCTAATTATTATGAAAATGTTTTAAAAGAGAATCTAAATAAAATTGAGCCCACAGATATAAAGGTATTAATTACTGATTATTGTGCTTATTGCTCTACCATCATATCTATTTGCAGTCAGTTCGCCCTGGCATCTGAAGGTAAATTACGAACAAGTATTATTGATATAATGACTTTTCCTGAGATTAGTGAAAAATATGACGTTACCACAGTTCCAACGTTAATCATAAATGAAGATAAAAAGCTAATCGGCGATATAACTGCTGAGGAACTTCTACATGAACTTATAAATAAGACTATATGAATAAAAAAATATAATAATAACATATTACATAAAGAGAGGATAAAAGGATGTATAATATTGATGTGGAAGGCGTCGATCCAGAAAAGACTTACGATCTTATTGTTTTAGGCGGTGGACCAACTGCGATAGGTTCCGCGATCTATGCTGCTCGATTTGCAATGGATGTACTAGTCATAGGGAAAATTTTCGGAGGTTTGATTGCAACAACTCATCTTGTAGAGAATTATCCGGGAATCACCACTACAAGCGGCCAAGGTTTAATGGAAATGTTTAAAGAACACATGAATTCTTTAAATATTCCTTATATAACAGACGAAATTAGAAGTATAGAGCAGACAGATGATCACTTCGTTCTGCACTCATTTTTTCAAAAATTTAAAACGAAGAGTGTGGTTATCGCCACAGGATCTGAAAGGAAGAAGTTGGGAATCCCAGGTGAAGATAAGTTTGCTGGGAGAGGTGTATCTTATTGTGCCACGTGCGATGGTCCTTTTTACAAAGATAAAACCGTATGCGTGATTGGTGGAAGTGATTCTGCTGCAAAAGAAGCGTTATTTTTATCTCAAAATGTAGAAAAGGTTTTTATAATATATCGTGGAGAAGAAATACGTGCTGAACCCATAAATAAGAAAAGAGTAGCGGAAAATCACAAAATTGAAATCATATATAAAACCAATATCGTAGAGATTAAAGGGGATAATACCGTTAAATCAGTGATTTTCGATAATGGTACGGAATTTGAGGTAGATGGTGTTTTTATTGAGGTAGGATCTAACCCTAACTCAGATTTAGCAAAACATATAGGAATAAAAACAAATGAAAGGAATGAAATTATTATCAGTAGAAAGTCAGAAACAAATGTACCGGGTGTATTCGCTGCTGGCGACGTCGCAGACGCACCATTTAAACAAGCAATAACCGGGGTAGCAGAAGGAGTAGTTGCAGCATATTCAGCCTTTGATTATATTAAAGAGATGAATATTGAATATTAGTTTAATCGTTTTTCACTAAATTGTTAGTTTTTATCTCCATGTGAAAAAA
>JAGXOB010000257.1 GCA_019894735.1 Promethearchaeota archaeon
GTGTGAAACCCAGCGTTATATAGTATTCTCGCCCTAACTCTTGCTACGTTTTCTAATCTTAATACTAAATCGAACAGTTCCTCGTGTATCCCGTAATGAATTCGTATTTTGAGCGTCTCCGCCATCTCAGCTATTTTAATCATTTCCTCTTGCAGATCTAAATCTGATTCACTCAAATGGACTGCGATTATCCCGATAAAAGTGATTATCCTTTCTAAGTTGTCTTTAGTAGTGTATAAGTCCCCAGTCATAATGTTATGGCGCTCCATAATATTATCGAGAGGTTCTTCGTCGCACCACTCCAAGATTGGTTGGAGTAAACGGTAGTCTCGGACTTTAAACTCTGCTTTTAACACTTCGTAAGCTTCTTTAACGATATCTTGGAACGTTTCCAAAACAGAGTTTTCAAGTTTGTTTCGAATAAGCACTCCTGAAACAGGATAAAGATATAGCCTGATAATTAACTTTCCAAACTGCGAACATTTAATAGTTCCGTTATCTCTCTTTGTTATTAATCCTTTCTCAAAAAGGTAATTAAGGACGTACTGGTTTTTTACGGATTTTGGGACGATATCGATCACATATTTCTGGAAATTATTATCTGGAATGTTGATCAAGTAAACTAGAAAAGCGGTGATGTGATCGCAGAACTCAAAGGTAAACTGTTCGTCCGAGTAATCGTTAGATATACCGTTTTGAAATCCACACGTACACCGGATGCCTACATCCGTATCGAATTCCGTAAAAAATACACCAAAATCGGTCTTTACATAT
Source organism: Promethearchaeota archaeon (assembly GCA_019894735.1). The sequence continues at coordinate 775 of JAGXOB010000257.1, forward strand.
CCCGATATATTAGATTTAGATAACTTGGTAATTTTGATCTGATGGTGGTTAACCATTAACTTTTTAACTTTTTGAGGGTCAGAATGGAGTTTTAAAATATTTTTTGGAGTTATTTCTTTAATCATTAGTAGCTGATCTATAGGAATTTCTTGTTGATCCATTTTATTTTTAATTCCATACCAGAAGTAGGTCTTTTGAAAGAAACTTTTTAACTTCTCTAGAGTGATATTCTTCTCTTCGTATATTCGGAGGAGGACTTGCTCTTTTAAAGTGTTAATCCGATTTAAGCCCGATGTTAAATCATTGTACTTAGGTATGTATACGTTAGACTGTAAAACGTTCTGGAAGTAGTGGTCTTCTACCCAATCTCTCTCGTCTAAATCGTTAATCAATAAATATCCGAACCCTTCAGTATCAAGTCCTGGCCTACCCGCGCGACCTAACATTTGGAAAACTTCGTTGGAAGAGAAGGGTTTAAAATAGCTAAAACCGTCGCCAAATTCGTAATAACCCGAAAAATTTTTTATATTACGTCCTGAAGTAACGTATTTTTTAAAGTCTTTTACTATAACTACTCGACTTGGGAGATTAACGCCCGCGCTTAACGTTGTCGTTGAACAAATGACTTTAATAAGGTGCTTACGGTATGCGTCTTCTATTAGCTTCCTTTCTTTCGGTAATAATCCCGCGTGATGGAATGCAACTCCGCACTTCACAACTTTTTTCAGCTCGAGGTGTCTTCCTTTAATGGTGTTTAGTTTTTCCTCGATTTTTTTACACGCTTTGAGCTCAGATTCGGTGATGTGAGTTTTAACCAAGTTTTTAAGGTTTCTCGCAGTCTGCTGCGTGGACTTTCTTCTATTTAAGAATATTAAAATCTGACCTCCGTTGTCTAAAGTAGCCTTGATTATTTTTTTAATTGTGGAATCTTTATTTTGGGTAATTTCGATGTTATATTGGAGAATAACAGGTCGAATATCTGATTTTATGAGCGTAGTTTTATTTCCAAGAGATGAGAGCCATTCGTTAAAGAATTCGGGGTTTGCGATTGTCGCCGAAAGTCCTATAATTTGAGGATTATGCAAAAACTCGTTTAACCTAACAATTAACGACTCCAAACGCGGACCTCGAGATCCACTAGCGTCGCCTAGTATGTGAATCTCGTCTATGATTATAGTAGATATATCGAAAATCCATTCTTTATCACTAAAATTCCGCAATATCGAGTCCATTTTTTCGTAAGTCGTTACTAAAACATCAGCTTGTTTCAGTTTTGATTCGTCTGCATCGTAGTCTCCAATTGAGAGTTCAACCTTAACTCCAAACCGTTCGTAACTTTTTTTAAAATGGACATATTTTTCAGTTGCTAACGCTTTAAAAGGCACGAGGTAGATACTTTTACCGAACTTTTGGAACACATTATTAACGGCGCAGATTTCGCCTATTAGAGTTTTTCCAGATCCCGAAGGAGCACAGACTAAAAAGGATTTTTGAAAAAAAACTCCCTTTTTTATAGCTTCCTTCTGGATCTCTCTTAATTTAAATATTTTTAACTCAAGCAGGACCCTTAAAATTCTCTCGTCGCTAATGTATTCAAAGATTTCCTCCAATTTCCCTTCTTTTTTAGCAGGTTCCAAGCCAGTAAATTTCATTAACGAGATTTACAATCACCAAGTTCTATTACAATGACTTATATCACCTCCAAATATAAAGAAAAAAAAGAATTACTCTTGCCAAAGTAGCAGCCCTTTTAATAAGAATTAGTAGGGACAGATGTTTATGACATTTTGGGCTAAAATTTGGCAGGAGCGTTCTAGGGTGTATCAAATAATTAATACACAGAACTTATTTAAACAAAAATTGTTTTGATAGTTCAATTTTTTTGTTTAAATATAGGCAACATATTTGATAATAGATACCTATGACAAATGTATTTGAGAATTCTCAGAAATTGGTGGTCGAAAACACTAAAGTGAAATCTTTTGATTCGCCCCAGATTACTGAAGATCTAACAGAAATTAAAGGAATTGGTCCGGGTACTATTCTAAA
>JAGXOB010000258.1 GCA_019894735.1 Promethearchaeota archaeon
GTCTAATGAAGCAGCTTATCTTCCGAAATACACTGTGGTGGTTTATTTTATTGGAGTAAAGGAACTTTTTCGTGAGGCATCTTATATCATGACGCATCCATATATTGCAATAAATCCACTCACTATATACATCGCTATTGCAATTATATTTCTAGTTATGATCTCCCTTATATCCAAAGGATTAGATATTCTCCACAAACGAACAGGAATTCCGGGATTATAATCTGAACAAAATCAGATGATTTTTTTTAAAATTAAAGGTTTATCATTTTTCAAACTATATATTATTTATATGATTTAATGTTACAATTTTAAGAAGTTGTTATTACTCATGATGAAAATTGTTGATTTGCGATCTGATACGGTTACCAAACCTTCTCCTGAAATGTGGGAGTATGTAAAGTCGATGGGTAACTCTCGATTAGGAGATGATGTAATGGGGGAAGATCCAACTGTGAATGAATTAGAGGAAAAAGCTGCTAGACTTATTGGAAAAGAGGCTGCACTTTTTGTAACCTCCGGGTCTCAAGGCAACCTAGTTTCACTACTCTCGCAAACAAAACCAGGAGATGAAATCTTGTTAGAGGAATTAAGCCATATATACGGTCATGAAGTCGGAAGTGCTGCAAGGATCGGAGGCTTAATGATTAGGACATATCCCTCTAACAGAGGAGTTCCTTCTTTTGAATTTTTACAATCGCTAATTAGAGATAAAGAAGATATACATGAACCTCCATCATCCTTATTATGTACTGAAAATACTCATAACTATCATGGTGGTGCCATAATAAAAACTGATGTTATAACGAGAATGAAAGAGTTTGCATCGAATAACGATCTGAAATTTCATTTGGATGGAGCAAGGATATTTAATGCTGCAATAGGGTTAAATCTACCAGTAACTGAATTTACTAAACACGCCGATAGCGTGATGTTTTGTTTGTCTAAAGGACTTTCATGTCCTGTTGGATCAATTGTGGCGGGTTCTAAAAATACTATTAGTAAAGCAAGAAAGTTCCGAAAAATGCTCGGAGGGGGAATGCGTCAGGCGGGAGTTATTGCTGCTTTTGGAATCATGGCGTTAGAACCTAAATGGATAAAAAGGCTTGGTGAAGATCATAAAAATGCGAGGAGGTTAGCTCAAGGATTAAAAAGCTTTAACTTGCCTATAAAAGTGCATCCTACCGAAACGAACATTGTTATCGTTGAGTTGTTAGAAAAGGCGAAAATACTTAAAATAGTTAATCAACTCAATACTGTTGGAATACTAGCATTTAATATAAGTAAACAAAAATTAAGGTTTGTCACTCATTATGGTATCAGCGTAGACGATATTGACTTTAGTGTAGAGAAAATTGAGCTTATCTTAAAAAAAAATTTATAATATCATCAGAAATTATTCAATTATATATTGAAGGAGTAGAATATTAAAATATGAAGATAGAAGATTTTGAAGACATTTTATATGAGAAAGAAGAAAATGGTATTTGTACGATTACTATAAATAGACCGGAAAGAAGAAATGCTGTTACTCATGTGTCTTTTCTAGAGATTTTCACCGTTTTAAAGGATATGGAAATAGACGATAACGCAAAAGTTCTGATAATCACCGGAAATCCTGAGGGAAATGCCTTTTCATCCGGAGGATACTTTGAACCAAATTATTTTGAAAAAGTACATAAAGAGATTAGAATGGAAATCGATCTAAACGACATCGCTCAGAAAAGATTATGTATGGCACTTTGGAAATTTAATAAACCTGTTATTGCTGCAATTAACGGATTGGCAATTGGTGGTGCCATTACAATGCCATTATCCGGAGCAGATCTCATATACATGGCTGAAGATGCTTGGCTAGGATTTTATTTTTCTCAAAGAGCTATTATCCCTGAATTTAGTGCGTCTTTTATTCTACCATTTTTAGTAGGCTTCCAGAAAGCAAAAGAAATATGTTTTTTTGGAGATAAAATATCAGCTCAGAAAGCTCTTGAACTGGGTCTGGTAAACAAGGTTCTACCTAAAGAAGAATTGATACCGTATGCTCGGGAACAGGCCATGAGATTAATCCCACCTCAAGGACCTTCTTTATCCTTAAAGCTAATGAAAAAAACTATGCATGCTTATTTCATTGATATCTTAGATAAAACTTTAGATTTGGAAAATAAAAACTTAAGAAAATCATTTAGGACAAAAGATTTCAACGAATCCATGAAATCTCTAAAAGAGAAAAGAAAACCTAATTTTATTGGACAGTAAAAATTTGAGTAGAAAAAAAAACCTACTTGAATCGCCATTTCGGTTTAGTTTTCTGCAATCGTGCAAGTGCTCCGGATACAGCATCTTTAGTTTGAAGTAATTGAGAGCTTACCAGAGTTTCTAATTCAAGCCCAAAAGCAACATCCCTACCGTAACAATCGTCAATCAATTTCTTTGTTAATCCTACAGCGAGCGGAGCACTGTCAATTAGTTCATCAGAATACATTTTAATAAATGAATCTAATTCTTCTGGAGAATGTGCAACTCTATTGACAACTCCCAACCTGTAGGCTTCATTTCCGTCAAAACTCCTCCCTGTTAAAATAATATCCTTTGCGTTTTGGATCCCACATATTCTCACTGTTCTTATAGTGCCTCCTACATCGGGATTCATTCCAATTTTTGTTTCTAGCATGCTAAAATTCGCGGAATCTAAACAGAATCTGAAGTCACAAGCGAGTGCTAATTCAAATGCCATACCAAAACAATAGCCGTTAATCTTTGCTATTACTGGTATTTCCATTTTCTCAATTTTAGTGAAAATTGGATGTATCCAAGTA
>JAGXOB010000025.1 GCA_019894735.1 Promethearchaeota archaeon
CTATGACATATTTATTTATATTGTTTCTATCCATATAGAATGAAATAGAAACTCGAAGTTCTAAGATTTGTATCCTTTAAAGAATTTTAAAAGAAATAATATTTCTTCGGACCCTTGAATAATTCGCTGAAATTCGTAAGGAAAGTTTTTAAACTCAACTTCTTTTCCCTCCGAGACCCATTTAATAATCAATTTAACTAATTCTTTGTATTTGTTAACCGTTGTTCCTTCTGATTCTATCTCGGAGAGAATATCAAGGGCTTTATTAGTTTTTCCGTTAAGAATAGAAGAGATGGCAGCCATCACATAAGATTGGACGATATGTGAGTATCCAATCTTCTTGATATTCGCCGCTCGATAGTAATAACGATACACATTTTTAAGCATCTCGTTAACGAGGAAGTCTTTTGCGGTGTCGAGTTGTTCATAAAATTTAATACTCTCCATAATAAGAGTAGCTGCTGTATAGAATTGTTTATTTTTTAGTCCTTCTTTCGCAATAATGTTTAGACCTCTAACTATTTGGTTGAAAATCCCAAATCGATTGTACTCCAAGCCTCCTTCAACAGCTACGTCATATGCGTTTAAATAACATTCAGTTGAATCGTTCACAATCTCAATTTTCCAATAATTATCTCCTGCTTTGACGTAATGCTTATAAGTCATCTCTAAATTGTTTAATTCTTTAAAGGTTACCGCTGCATTGAAAAAATTTATCGCAGCTTCATTGAAATCATTAATCCCCTCACTATAATTACCCGCTAAAACAAAACAAGAAGCCGATTCGATTAAATTATCGTGTATCTCTTGATAACATAATGCTGCCCCACGATAATACATCGCTTTTTTATGGTAATTTTCTTTGCTTTTTTCTAATCTTTCTGCTAAATTGATATAAGCACCAGCTTCTTTCTTAGAATAGTTTACAAATTGTTCTTCGTCATCGATAATTTGATAGAGAGATTTTAAAACTTGTGAAATTTGAGAGATTGCTAGATTATCATTTTTTTCTTCGAAAGTTTGAAAGAGTAACGTAAAAAACTCTATTCCATCATAAATCATGTTATTAGATTTATCGATCTCGTCTATTTCTTGATAGCACGACGAAATTTGTTTATATGAATAAGACAATAAATCAAAATATTGATAATCTTTTGCGATATTTACTACGTTAAGATAATATTTTATTGCGTTTTTAAAATCATTAAATTTGAGATAGAGTCCCGCAATATTTTCATAATTTTGAGCTAATTTTCTTGTTTCATTAAATTCCTCTAAAATTTTGCTTTCTTGTTTTAAATAATCAATACTTCCTAAGATATTCTTTCTATAAGATTTAGGTTCGTTTAATTTTTCATTTAGGTCAGCAATTCGTAAGAAAATCTCTGCAATTTCGTGTAATTTTCCTTGAAGTTTAAAAGAATTGATCTGGTTGTTCCAAAATTTGACGATTAATTTATATAACTTAGCAGGTTGAACAGAATTAATAGTTTCTAGTAATTCTGTTATTGAATAGAGAAATTCGCCAGCTTCAAAAAGTTCTCCAGAATCAGCGATTTCATTTGCAGATAAAATAGAATCATTTATTGTTTTCTGGATAAGGCTGTTCTTTTTCTTCTCATTTTCGATCGTTCCGATTTGCATTAATGATTCTCTAATACTTTCGAGATCATCACCATAATCGCTAAATGAGTCCTCCTGCAGAATTTGAGATCAACCCCATTACGGATGTTTAAATTTATGCATTAAAATTAAAAACTACATAAAAAATAATGGTTTTAAGAAAAGAACAGAAAAATTTTCAATTCTAGATTGACAAAATTTAATTTTTTCAACGCAACTACAAAACTGAGCTAAATTTGTGGGTTAAATTTCTTTTGTATTAAAATTCAACATTTATTGATTTCTTGAATTAATTTTAAATACTAATAAGGTTTTATTTATAATAGCTAATTTAACAACATAAGGTAAACCAAATTGAAGCAAACAACAGATCTATTGTCCACGGGTATAGTTGAAAAATTTATTCCCGAAAAGAAAATGCTAGTTAGAGATTTACTCCGAGAGTTAAATCTGGAAGGGAAGTATTTTGGAATACTAATAAATGGGAAGAAAGCTGACGAAGACTCAGAAATTTCTCCTGAAGACGACATTACAATACTTCCACATATTGCTGGCGGTAGGTAATTTTATCCTTTTTTTTACTAAAACTTCTTAATCTAACGATATTCTCATCAGATCAATAGCTAAAAGAGTGTTAGGGAATACTTTTTTTGCATCTTCTAGTAATTTTATAGCATCCTCTTGATATCTTGACGATATATGGGTTAATATCAACTGTTTCGCTTCCATTTTTTTCGCATCATTAGCAGCATCTACAGAAGTAGAATGCATTTTTTCTTCAGCCATATCAGAGAGGTCTTTTGAAAAAGTTGCTTCGTGTATAATTATATCAGAATTTTTTCCTAACTCTATTAAATTTTCGCAGGGAACTGTATCTCCGGAGTATGTTATTTTTCTCCCAGGTCTTTTTGGACCTACAATTCCTTCTTTAAAAGGATCAATAGTTTTTCCTTCATATTCAATAAGTTCCCCTTCTTGTAATTTCTTCCATAGATTGCTCTGAGGTATTCCGAGTTCATCTGCTCTTTCAGGTATAAATTTACCATAACGTGGTTTTTCAACGAAAGAATAAGCAAAAGTTAGCACTGAATGAGTTACTTGTGTATATTTGAGAGTGTATTTATCACTTTCAAAGATAATATTATTTTTTAAGTCATTTTCTTTACTTGGGATTTCGGAGTCTAAACTCTCGAAGATTATCAATTTCTTATTTTCATTATCGATTTCAATAATGTTAATGGGATAATTTGGTTTAAGTCCAAGTATTTTTTTATGGACGAATAAATAGAGAAAAAGGTTTCTCGGCCCAAAAATTGTAACAGGAGCAGTTCTATGGTTTAAACCGAACCTAAACAATAGCCCAGGAAGACCGATGATGTGATCTCCATGAAAGTGTGAGATTAATATTTTTAAAGGTTTGTTGAATTTTAGACCTGCTTCAACAAATTTTCTTTGGAGGTCTTCTCCACAGTCAAATAGCAGGAGCTCGCTTTTATATTTAAGAGCAGTTGAAGAGAGATTTCTTTCGCGAACAGGAATTGCTGCGGAAGAACCTAAGATGATTAATTCCATAAATCTTCATTTAGTATCGATTAGTTACTTTTTCTTAATTGCGAAATTTCTAGCCTTTGTTGAATGTTTTGTTTTTTCAAATCCTCAACCAAACTTTCGAGTTCTTTAAGTCTTAAGTTAAATGCGGGGCTAATAGTTTGAGTTGTGTTATTTTGAGTTTGAATTCTAAGCAAGTCAAGGTCAGCCTTTATTTCGTTAGTTTTTTGATCCTTTGATTTAAGTTGGTTATCTAATTCCTCATATTTTCTTTTTATCCTTATTGCCTCGTTTTTAATTGTGGCGATTTCTTCTTCTTTAGTTTTGAGTGCATGTTTTGATTCATCAAGATGTTGTTGTAAGAAGCTTGCCATTTCTCTTTGAATTTTTAACTTACCTTCAGCATCTCCTTGAGGAAGAGTATCTGTGGGGATATTTTGTACAGCATTAAGTTGTTGCTTAAGGTTTTTAATTTGCGATTTTGATTTACTTAATTTATTTGTCAATTCTTCAACTACTTGTTTTAAAGAATCAGGTCCGGATAAGCTTTCTAATTGAGAGATTTTATCTTTTAAATCTTGGATTTCTTGATCCCCTGTGCCACCTTTTTTTTTTTTATCCTTTTTCTCGTACTTATCTAATTTCTTCTTTAATTCATCATTTTGTCTCTTTACTTTATTTAGTGAATTCTGTAATTCATCTAGAAGGTTTTTTGAGATAGCTCCGTTGGTTTTTTCTGGCTCTACATTAGATTGAGATGGTTTCTTCTCTAAATCCTCCTTTAAATCAGCGATCTGATTAGTAAGCGTTTCGATTTCTTTATCTTTCACATTCAATTTTTCGTTAAATTCATCACTACCAATATCTTTACTTTTCAACCGCTTAATTAACGATTGTTGCTTGTTAATTTTATCCTGTAATTCTTGGAGGAGGTTATTTAGAGGTGCTTTCTCTTTTTCTCTTAACTCTTCGACGCTTATGACAGAAGTACTACTCGCTTTTTTAATTTCAAGATCGAGTTTCTTTTGTGTGTCAATTTTTTCCATCCTTAAAAAACCCATTCGATCCTTAAGTTCTCTAATTTCTCGATCTTTTGCATCTAATTCTAGATTTAATTTATCTTCTTTTGCTTTTTTCATGGTTGACTTTGGAGCTCTTTCATCGAACATTTCCTCAAATTTCATAATTTCTATCTCAAGACCTTCAAGTTTATCAAGGTATGCGTTAAGTTGATTATCTTTTTTTTTCAATTCTAATTCTAAATCGTTAAACTTACGCTCTAAGTTATCTCTTTCTTCTTCTGTCATTTTCGCACCTTACTATTAATTCAAACTTATAATTATATAATTTATATAAAATTAGTTTTTTAATCTTTTTCTTTCCAAAAATAAAATTAATACATATCGAAATCCTTGATAGTAAATTTCTTTATTCTTCTAAGGATAGGAAAGAGGCTCAAATAATTAAAGATTAAAAAGGCTACAAAAAGGATTCCACCAATAATAAAAGGAATTGAAATATGAGGCAAGTAGGCTCTATTCAATAAAACTGTAGAATTCAATATCATTCCAATACTCAAACTTAATAAAAGCGAAGGAATAAGTATATATACGGCTTCTAAGAAGAGTATTCTCTTAATTGATTTATATTTTGACCCAATTGCCTTCATAATTAAGAAATCTTTAGCTTTTTCTAAAATATTACCTTTCTGGTAATTATATAACGTAATAACTGAAATGATGGCCATCATAATTATAATTAGAGTAGGGTATAGTGTTAAATTATTCAAAAAGTCATAATTCTTCTGGAAAGTTTGATTCAAATTAACAAAACCGAAATTCTCTCCGAGAGAATCATTAATTATAGATTCAATGGTTCCAATTACGCTATTATATTCACCTGGTTTAATTTTTAACAAGAGAAGATTTATTTCATTGGAACTAAAATTTAACTCTCCTTGCATAACTTCTAAATCTATATACCCCGCGGACCCACTATAAAAACTATCGATCACTACCCCAGAAATGTGAAATGAGTGACCTAACCCTAATTCTTCAATTCTCATACTCTGATCTAAAGGATAATCGAATAAATTATACCCTAATGCATCTCCAATCATCATAAAGATTGGATCGGCTTCCTCAAAATAGGTCCCGTCAATTTCGAAATTTTGTATTATATCACTTGTATTTACTCCTAAAATTGGAACAGAAGCTGAACGTTGTTGCCCAGCAACGACGTAACCCCCATCTGTAAGATAGTGATAACCGTCTAATTCAGTAGCGGTGAAAAAGTTTATCAAACGTTGATCTATTCTTTCAATTTCAGAAATGTTCACAAAATCTTCAACATCACTAAGATTAAATAAGTAATTTGGGTCCAAAAAATTAATATCATCCCCAGTAATAATGATTTCCGGGTTGGAAAACATAGAATACATTAAGCTATAATTTTGAATGACGTGATTATGACCAATAGCAATAACATCTGTACCTTGAGATTTTGTTATCCATTCCTGCGATGAATTTCTTAATACGCTGCTACCTAATCCTAACGTAAAAACGATTAAGGAAATTATGGTAAAAACGATTAAATATCTTTTAAATTCACCTTTTCTCCTAATTGTGTTAATTATAGACATTTTGAAATTATATCCAATTAAACTCAGCCATCTTGGGACCGCTGAGATTTTTTTTGAAGCATCATAACTATAAGGAATATCTCTCGAAAACAATTTAATAGTGTTTTGGGTGCCTATTTTCCTTAAAATTACACCTGGGACAACATAAATTCCTCCGAGACATGAAAAAAATAAGATTAGAGTAAAGATAATATCAATTTGAAACGATGTAAAAATTCCAAAAAATGGAACTACGAACGAGAGGATACCGTAGGAGATAAATCCGATTATAGCCCCAAGTATAAAACCGATAATAAACACGAGATAGGCTTCGGTCAAATAAAAACTATATAATTTTCTAGGGAGAGATCCTAAGGCTTTCATAATAGCAATATCACGCTTTTTGGTAATAATCAGAGTACTAGTTACAATTACCACCACTGCAAATGCCATGATTAACATCAGGACAAGAACAAGCGTAGTAAAATCTGTATACACAATACTGATGCCTCCTGAGAAATAATAGATATTTTCATAACTATAGGTTATAAAAGTATTAAACCCAATCGCCGATGTAAAATTTATCAAGAAAACAGTGAAAGCAATAACTAAAATAATCATTAAAGTGTAAGAATAAGTCGTTTCCCGTTTCCTATAGAAGTCTTTTATCGCAAAGTCCAATGAAATGTTAATGACACCAGATTTTAATAATTTTTAATTTATGGTTTGACTATTTCTTCGCTGATTATTTTTCCATCCTCAAAAGATATGATTCGATTTGCGAGTTCAATTAGAAAATCATCGTGAGTGGCAATAATAATTGTTTTATCGTCTTTTTTCATGTCTTTAAAGAGATCTCGAATAAACAAACTTGTTTTTTTATCTAAATTTGCCGTAGGTTCATCTGCTAAAATAATCTCAGGATTATTCGCTAACGCTCTTGATATTGCTACCCTCTGCTGTTCACCAGCTGAAAGCTGGAACGGAAGATGTTCTCTTCTATCTCCTAAACCTACTTGTTTTAAGAGACTTACTGCTCTTTCTCTTTGTTCCTTTAAATTCATACCGGCTAACTTCATCGGGAACATTACGTTTTCTTCAGCAGTTAAAGTGCTAATTAGATTATAATTTTGAAAAATGAACCCTACATTTATTAACCTAAATGTAGCTAGAGATTCTTCTTGCAGATTAGATATTTTTACTCCACTTGAATAAATAACGCCCCCATTAGGAGAATCAAGCCCGCCTATCAAATTTAATAATGTAGTTTTACCCGCTCCTGATGGACCTTTTATTATTACAAAATCAGATTCCTTAATTCTTAAGGATATATCATCGACAGCTCTTACAATAAAATCACCAATTTCATAATCCTTTACTAAGGCATTCGCTAAAATAATAAGATTATTCGCTTTGATTTCTTCTAAAAAGGCGATTTCCCCTACATCTTGAGGTTCTTCAAGAAATTCTTTCTCCATTTTTAATCCTAAAACATATTCTTTTTTGAATTCTCCTTTTTATAATTTTTAGTTATTTAAAATCTTATGCCATGAAATAGGGTATGTAGTCAATATTAGGTTGAAATGGACGAATTTGACAAAAGTTTATATAGTGCCATGTTATTATGTATTCTAGAGAGGAAGTCGCAAATAAAAATATCCCCTAATTTCCTAATTTAAATGGTAACGTACGGAAACTAAATTTTATCCCAATCTTATGAGGTGTTTTCCTCACAATTTACGGCTTCTCTCAGTCTCCTTTTTTTTATCCGAGATTGTACATTATTGTCCTATTTAAATTGGAAAATATTTATCTTACGTAAGATATTTTATTATTAAATATTCACAAATCAAGGATTTAATAATGGATTTTGAGAAGTTAACAGAACTAATAATTGAATTAGAAGTCGATGATATTGAAGCTGCCGTAAAGGAAGCTTTAGAAGTAGATGGAAAGGAGCCTTTTGATATCTTAAATGCTTTGACTAAAGGAATGGATGAAGTAGGGCGAAGATACGAAGAAAAAGAATATTATCTTACTGAACTCGTTCTTGCTGGCGAAACGATGAAAGAAGCGTTTAAAGTTCTCCAACCAGCTTTAGCGGCATCGGATCAATCGCAAGATAAGATTAAAATCATCCTCGCAACAGTACAGGGAGATAACCATGACATTGGGAAGAATATTCTCGCTTCTCTGTTGCTAAGCTCTGGTTTTGAATTATTCGACCTTGGAATGGATGTTAGTGCAGATGTTATAGTGGATAAAGTAAAGGAAACTGGAGCAGATGTTATTGCTTTGAGTTCATTGCTAACAATGACAGTTGAACAGATTAAAGCGGTTCATGAAGCTTTGATCGCAGCCGGACTAAGGGATTCTGTAAAACTAATAGTTGGCGGAGCTCCTTTGAATATGGAGCTTGCCCAGAAATTGGGAGCAGATCTATTTGCTGACGATGCGGTTTCAGGTGTAAAAGTTATCAAAAAAGCATTTGGAAAATAAGATCAAAAATAAGAAACCTTTCTCATTTTTTTACTCTAAAATAAAGGATATTACTCAGTAGTATTTTTGGCTATTAAAAAAGAAATAAAAAAAAAGGTTAATTTAATTTTTATCAGACTTTTACCAATTTCTTTTTAATGATTACAAGTACTATAACTGTTGTTAGACAGATAAAGATAAATAAACTAAATCCGGGAATTGTATCATTACTTATCACTCCATTACTGCTTTCCATTGGGAAAGTTGGATTTTTTATTAATAAGATATCGGTGTTTCGCTCAAGATTAAAACTTGAGGAATCTCCCGCCACGAAAATATCGTTAGTCGTTTTATCGATTGTTATTGAATGCGGATTTTCGTAATGTCCTCCGCCCCAAGTTGTTTCACTAACTAAAACACCATCGGTATTGAATTTTGCCATATACACATTATCAATGCCCCAACCACCATTTAAACCTTCCCCAACGAAGTAAATGTTGTCGTTTGAATCTATAGCGACTCCAACTCCATAATCTTGGTATTCACTACTCCCCCACAATCTACTCCATAGCGCATTACCGTTAGTATCAATTTTTACTAGACAATAACTTATATCATAAATTCCTACTGTTGCTTGAAAGATAGAGGGGTAATATGTCCATCCTGCTAAGTAAATGTTATCATTAGAATCTAAAGCAAGATTATATGCACGATCCAATTTATTAGTCCCCCAAGTAGTGTTCCAAAGAAGGGTTCCTGCCGTATCTAAGAAAAGAATAAAAGCATCTGCATTACCGTTCCCAAAACTACTTGTAGACCCACTGATAATAAAATTATGTTCCGAATCCTCTTCAATTGCTGCACTTGTTTCAGTACTTGAACCACCCCAAATCAAGGTGGATTCAAGAAATCCTGTGCCATTGTATCTCAAATATGCTACGTCACTAGAACCTGCACCATAACTGCTTGTAGTACAAATTACATGCACTCTCTCATATAAATCTATATAGACATCACTGGCATAATCATATTCACTCCCACCCCATGTACGATTCCAAATCAATATTCCAGAATTATCGTATTTTGCTATAAATGCGTCACCATTAAAAGTATCAGCACCTAAACTGTAAGTCTTTCCCGCAAGATATATGTTATCCAAGGAATCAACACAAACAGAATTGGCACCGTCTGTAAATTGTCCGCCCCACGTCAAGTTCCATTGATATATCCCATTTTGATTGTATTTTATTAGAGTAGCATTGGTGTTACCTCCATTTATCTTAGAATTACCAGCTACGTATGCGTTGCCGTTAGAATCTACAGCGCAGGAATACCCTTGATCAACATCATCATATCCAAAGGTAACATACCAGTCTACTGTTGCCATTTCTGTTATTGTACTTACCCCTTTTCCAAGAAATAGAGTCCCAAAAAATCCCATAAATAGTATCATAAGGAGGATTTTATTCAATTTGCTGTTCATTTTTCCTATCATTTGTTTTCAGCTTTAAATTTGTTATAAATTTGATTTAATATTATTGATGAAGAATAAGACTTTAAGTCCTATTATTAAACTTTTCAAATTTTAATGTATCAAATGTTTGGATTTATAAATTATAACGTCGGTTCAAATGAAGTTGATTTTCCAATTTTAAAAGCTAAAAAAGGTATTTAAATTATAATATCCAATTTTAAAAGCTAAAAAAGTTGTTTAACTCATAGGAGAATTATAAATTAAATTAATTCTATATACAAAAAATCTTTATATAAGATATACAAATAATAGAAGGTTGTTAAAATGTCTGGAGAAAAAAAGGAGATCGAATGCGACGAAGAATTGGATACACGAGGTCTTTTTTGTCCAGAGCCATTATTTGAAGTCAGGAATTTTTCTGAAACTCTGAATGTTGGTCAGTGTTTTAAAGTGTTAGCTGACGATCCTGCAGCGGAAGAGGATTTAACAAGGTGGGCAAAGAGAACGGAAACAGAACTGCTTGAACTTGTGAAAGATGGGGAAGATTTGATCTTTTACTTCAAGAAAAAGAAATAAATAAGAGAGGGTAAAATTATGAGTGTTTATTTAGACAATCAGGCGGCAAAACCTGTAGATGATAGAGTCGTCTCTGAAATGATGATGTATTTTAACGATAAATTTGCTAACCCCGCTTCGCTTCATTGCGATGGCGATATTGCTACGGATATTTTAGAAAAATCAAGGGAGAAAGTTGCAAATTTCGTGAATGCACCCGATCGCGCCGATATCATATTTACTTCAGGTGCTACGGAATCGAATAACCTAGGCGTAATCGGAGCGGCAATGAGGCAAAAAAAAAAAGGAAATCACATCATAATTTCTGAAATCGAGCACATCTCGATCTTAAACATTGCCACATATCTTGAAAGACAGGGATTTCGCGTAAGCAGAGTTGCTGTGGATAGGTTTGGAATTATCCGATTAGATAAGCTTGAAAAATTAATTACAGACGAAACGATATTAATTTCAATATCTACAGCAAGTAATGAGGTTGGTTCACTTCAGCCAACTTCGGAGATAAGTAAATTAGCTCAAGAAAAGGGAATTTTGTTCCACACTGACGCGGTGGCCAGCGAAAGTGTTCTTCCAATTGATGTTCAAAAAATTCCAATCGATTTGATCACATTATCATCCAACGATATTTATGGACCTCGAGGAGTTGGCGCACTTTACATGAAAAAAGGAGTGAGAGTAAATCCTATAATAATTGGGGGCGGACAAGAGAGAGGGTTTAGATCTGGCTCTGAAAATGTCCCAGGAATCGTAGGATTTGCAAAAGCTGCTGAAATCATGAAAGAAGAAATGCCACAAGAATCAGAAAAGTTGAAAAAATTAAGAGATAAGTTAATTAAAAATATCTTAGAATTAATCCCTAAGTCCCATTTAAACGGACACTCTGAAATGAGACTCCCTAATAACGCGCATTTTAGGTTTGATTACATTGAGGGAGAATCGTTAATATTGACTTTAAAAGAGCATAACATTGCCGCCGCTACTGGTTCAGCATGTAGTTCAAAAACATTAGAACCTTCCCACACATTAATTGCTATGGGACTCCTACATGAAGAAGCGCATGGAAGTCTACTAGTTTCTTTGGGTAGAACTACTCGTGAATCTGATGTTGATCGCCTTATCGAGGTACTACCAGATCAAGTAATAAGATTAAGAAAGTTGTCGCCTTTAACACCTTCTGATTTTATAAAGAAATATGAAGAGGTGAAGTAATAATATGAAATCTACAGAATATTCAGATAAAGTTTTAGACCATTTTAAAAATCCCCGAAATGTAGGGGAAATAGAAGACGCGGACGGAATAGGCCAAGTTGGTAATCCTGTTTGTGGAGATCTCATGTGGATTTATATAAAAGTTGGTAAAAATGACAACGGCGAGGAGATAATTGACGATATCAAATTTAAAACGTTTGGATGTGGAAGTGCTGTTTCTACATCTTCAATGGTAACTGAGATGGCCAAAGGAATGACTCTTGACGAGGCTTACAAAATCACGAGACAAGATGTTGCCGACGAATTAGACGGACTTCCACCTATTAAAATGCATTGTTCGAATCTAGCTGCTGATGCTTTACAAGCAGCAATAAATAACTACCGCTTAGGTACGACTCCAGAAGTAGAAATTACGACATCATGTCAATTAGGTGTAAGGGTGATATTAGGAATCGAAAAGTTTTTTGGAAAGGGAGTTTACGATATTGTTCCCGCAGATTTGGAGGAACTTAGAGAAAAAAGAATCCTAGTTGTTGACTCGGGAGATGATTCCTTAGAACTCGCAATAAAATTAACAGATTATTCTGGAAGAGTAATTCTAGTAACATCAGCGAAATCTATCCCAGGCAACGTCGAATTAAGGAAGAAATTGAAACATTCGGAAGTCAAGATATTACACGAAGCAGATCTTCTAGAAATTAAAGGAGAACTAGATGAGGTAGAAAAGGTAGTGATACATGATAACGACGAAGACGAGAATTATGAGCTTTTTGTTGATGTAGTAATAATTTTGGATTATAGAGGCTAATCCTTTCTTTTAATTTTTCTTATTTTTTAAAAACATAAGTAATATCCATAACTTTTTCTGCTAAATTCATTTCGAAAAAAGCAATTCGCTCCTTCCTTAGTTTTTTAGATTTCTTATTTCTTAATTTAATAATAGATAATTATAACTTTTTCTAATAAATTAAATATCAAAAAAGTAACTTTTTAGTACTTAGAATACCAATAAATCATAAGAAAGCTCTTTAAATGGAATAAATAATTTTGAAATTTAAAGTAGTGATATAGTGTTTCACGATCACACAACTAAAAATGCACGAGAAGAATAGAAGATGGAAAAAGTAGTTATCGTAGGCGGAGTAGCGGGCGGAGCATCAGCTGCAGCCAGGCTCCGGAGGTTAAGAGAAGACTTGGAAATAACTGTCCTTGAAAGAGGGCCGTTTGTTTCTTTTGCTAATTGTGGTTTACCGTATTATATTGGCCAAGTTATAAAAGAAGAAAAACGGCTAAAACTCATGACACCTAAGAGATTTCTCGATCGGTTTAACATTAATATTAAGATAGATCATGAGGTAAAGAGTATTGATAAAAGTAACAAAAAAATTACCGTTCAGAATCTATTAAATGGGAATACAATCATTTTAGATTACGATTATTTAATTCTTTCTCCTGGAGCAGCTCCGATTGTACCACCTTTCGCAGGAATAAACGACGTTCCAGTTTTTACCTTAAGAAATATTCCTGATTCTAATAAGATTAAACAACACATAGAAAATAATAGTATTAAGCACGCAACAGTTATTGGAGGAGGATTTATCGGCCTTGAAATGGCAGAAAATCTAAGACATCGCGGAATTAAAGTAAAAATAGTGGAAATGCTTGACCAAGTAATGGCTCCCTTAGATAAGGAAATTGCTCAGTTCGTCCATCAAGAATTGCTGCTCAATGGTGTTTGCTTACAATTAGAAGATCCAGTTGAATCATTCAAGGTTGATAGCGAAGGAAACAGTTACGTAGTTCCTAAGAGTGGAGCTAATATTAAAACTGACATGATAATTCTAGCAATTGGGGTAAAACCAGAGAATCATTTAGCGAAACAAGCAGGAATAGAAATAGGTCCAAAAGGTCATATCGTAGTAGATGAACAGATGAGAACTTCTGATCCTTCTATCTTTGCAGTTGGAGATGCCGTTCAGATTAAAAACTTCGTAACAAAACAACCAACCGGAGTGCCCTTAGCAGGACCAGCCAATAAGCAAGGTAGAATTGTTGCTGATGTCATAGCTGGACGTAATTCAAAGTATAAGGGAGCGTTAGGCGCTTCTGTTGTGAAGGTATTCGATTTAACTGTTGCTTCAGTTGGATTAAGCGAAAAAGAGTTAAATGAGACGAGTATTGAATACGAAAAAATATATATTCACCCTAATAATCACGCTGGATACTATCCTGGAGCAGAACCTATAACCTTAAAACTAATTTTTGAAACTCCAAATGGAAGGATTCTTGGAGCCCAAGCGGTCGGAGGTTCGGGAACAGAAAAAAGAATCGATGTTATTTCCACCGTCATGAAATTTAATGGAACGGTATTCGATTTAGAGGAACTTGAGCTTACATATGCTCCACCTTACGGTTCTGCTAAAGATCCTGTAAATATGGCTGGCTTTGTTGCATCTAATGTTCTTAGGGGAGATATGCCCGTCTGGCATTGGCACGATGTAGACAATCTTAAAGCGGAGAATAGTTTTTTCCTTGATGTTCGGACCCCAGGAGAGTATAAGGTTGGAACGATTGAAGGGGCAGTAAACATTAGCGATTTAGAGTTGAGGAACAGATTAGAAGAATTGCCAAAAGATAAACACATCTATATCTTATGCGAAGTTGGTTTTAGGGGTTACCTTTCTACTAGATTCTTAAGCCAAATGGGATATCGTGTTAGTAATTTATCCGGTGGTTATAAACTATTCAAAACGGCAAAAGCTACGACCGAAGAGATTGCCGCTGAGTGTGGAACTTCGATGGAAATTGTTGAGGAATTTATCGAAAAAAAGAGTAAAATTACGGACGATTATGTTGAAGTAGACGCGTCTGGTTTAGCTTGTCCTGGTCCATTAAATGCTCTTATTAAATCTATTGAAACTTTGCCAGAAAATAAAAAGTTAAAAATTTATGCCACAGATCCGGGTTTTAAAGCCAGTGTTGAAGCATATGCAGAATTAAATGACAACATCAACTTATTAAGCTTAGGTAAAGAGAATGGAAAGCTAGTTGCGTCATTAGAAAAGAAGCCAACAGTTTTAGGGGAAATTGAAACATCTACCAAGCTTGAGAAACAAACCAGAAAACAATTAAGAAATCCAAATTCACCTGCGTTATCTAATATAAGTGCAAGTGAATTATACGAAAGACTCGATACGGACGATACACCCGCTATAATGATTGATGTAAGGACTTCTCAAGAGTATAACGGTAGAATGAGACATATAAAAAATACAAAACTCATACCATTAGGCGAATTAATGCATAGTATTGATACTTTGGATGAATATAAAGATGAAGAAATAATAGTAATCTGTCATAGTGGCTCAAGATCGATGATGGCATCTCAATTATTAGTACGAGCGGGCTTCAAGGATGTAAGAAACTTAACGGGCGGTATGATGATGTGGCATCGAAGCGGATATCCCGTATAAGCATTGAAATCAAATTATTTTTTTTACATTTAAAATAGTATTTACTTAATTTTAATTATTTTTCTACCTTACTTCACTCTTTTAGAGCATCACTTTTTCCTAAAATTATAAGTAAAAAAGTTAATATTCACGAAATTAATATATATCCAAAAACGTTCATTTTACTGAAAATTTCTAATAAATATAAAAAAGGTGAAATTATGAAAGAAACTCCAAAAAAACTATTTGCTGCCTATGTTGGAGAATCTCAAGCACGAAACCGATATAGCTTTTTCTCATCGATTGCAAAAAAGGAAGGTTACGTTTTAATATCAAGAATTTTTCTAGAAACCGCGGATCAGGAAAGAATACACGGTTTAAATTACTATAAGATGCTCCAACAATTCAAGAAAGAAGAGAATTTCGACGATTTTAATGTAAATGAGATGTATCCCACAACCTATGGGAACACAATTGAAAATTTGCGATCTGCTGTTAACGGTGAAACAATGGAATTTACTGAGCTTTATCCTGATTTAGCTGACACTGCTGAAAAAGAGGGATATCCTGAGATTGCCAAAAGAACGAGAGCGATTGCTCGAGCAGAAAAACACCATGCGGAACGATATGACAAGTTGTTGAAAATAGTCGGGGACGATATTTTCTTTAAACGGGGGAAAAAAATAGTATGGGTATGCTTAGAATGTGGTTTCGAAATTGAATTAAACGAGATTCCGAAGGATTATATATGTCCAAGTTGCTCGAATCCAAGAGCGTATTTTGCTAAAAAATGCGAGGATTTCTAAATTAAGAATTCATATTATAAAATTTAAACAAAATAGTTAAATAATATATTTTAATTATTAGAAGCAACTAATATCTAAATCGATAGTAGTGAAAACAACATGAAACAAAAATCTATATATAAATGTGCAATTTGTGGAAAAGTTATAGAAATTCTTAACCCAGCTGCACCCGAAACTATCTGTTGTGGACAACCAATGAATTTAATGGAAGAAAAAACTGCAGATTGGAAAGGTGAGAAGCATGTACCAAAAATCACAATTGAAGGCAATAAAGTTACCATAGATGTTGGTATTTCTATGGGAACTCCACACCCTATGACCGAAGAGCACTACATCATGTGGATTGAATTAATTTGCAGTGATAATTGCTACAAGAGACAGATGTTGAAGCCTGGGATGGAACCTAAAGCTACTTTTGTTGTTGCTAACACAAGCGGTTTAAAAGCTCGCGAATACTGTAACCTTCACGGACTCTGGGCTGGAACTAAATAAGATAATTCTTAATTCTTTTTTTTTATTTTTCTTTAATATTATAGTTTTTAGTGATTAAGATTAGATAGTATTAGTAAGGGTTGGTGGGATTTTTACGCTATATCATATTTTACTAAGGGTAGGGGTTATTTAGAAGTCACAATGTTTTTCTTCTTTTAGAGATTAATTTTACATATAATGGGTAAAAATAAAGCGGTATTATTAGATCGAGATGGAACTTTAATAGAGGATAAGAATTTTGCTTATAAGATTGAAGATTTCGAGCTTTTACCGGGTGTAATAGAAGGATTAAAACGACTTCAACGAAATTTTCTTCTTTTTATAGTAACAAATCAATCTGGTATTGGAAGAGGCTTTTATTCAGAAAATGATTTCTTTAGATTCAATAATCACTTGATAAAGGTATTGGAAGAAAATCAAATTAGAATAGAAGATACCTTTTACTGTCCTCATATAAAAGAAGAAAATTGTGAATGTAGGAAACCTAAAATCAAGTTTATTAAAGATATCGTTGAAGGTTGGAACATCGATATCGAAAAATCGTGGATGATAGGGGATCATCCTTCAGATATTTTGTTTGGTATAAATGGTGGTTGTAAATCAGTCTACATGGTTACTGGACACGGAAAAAACCATTTGCAAGATTTAGAAGCGAAGGGTATAAAACCAACTTTAGTTCATTCTAACTTTTTAGAAGCAACTAAAGAAATAATGGGAATAGAAAAAAAATAATAGTATTTAAGATTATAAATTAATCTTTTATGAACTACGACTATCTTCGTATTCTTTTCTTTTTTGTTCATGAAGAATGCGCACTTCTTTTTTCATCTCTTCTACAACTTTTCCAGTTAAGGGATAAAACTTTATCCATACTAATAGACCGATGAGACATACGATTCCTGGTAAAAGAGTCATACTAATATTAACGCTAAGTGAAGCTCGAGCTAAACCTTGAGTTGCTGATAATCCATCGCCTACAAAGATTAAGCCAAATGCAGTCATTAAAGCGGGTGGTACCGCTAAGGCGACACTTATCATGGGTTTGCTAAGTAATGGCCCTACTCCCGCATAAAGCCCCTCTCTTCTCTCTCCTGAAATTTTCCAATAATCGTAATCTATGGTGTCAGCTCTCATGGGATTATGTTGAATAAATTCTCCGGGAAAACCTAGCATAAATATTGAAAACCCAATCGAAACTAGAATCCAGTTGCCTGAAAGTCCAGCGAAAAAGCTAAAGAGCCCTCCTATGGCTAAAGCTCCAAAGTAAAATGAAATAGATGCTTTTGTTGAGTATTTCTTAGCAATTCTTAGAATAATAGGAATGGAAATAATCAGACAAAATATTGGCCCAATCCAGAAAACAAGCATATCAAACCCCGCCATTGGTCCTAAAACCCACGTTAAATAGAAGGGTAAACTTACCATCACTAAATTCAAGAATAGAACCGAAACCCCGTCGTAGATTACGTATACTCTAAACGAGGGATTTTTAAAAGCAAGTTTTATTGATTTAAATAATGGAGTTTTATTTTCGGGAATATGTTCACTATGTTCTCGCACGTATTTTGATAAAATTAAGTAAGGAAATATACCAAAAATTGCGATAATTATTACTAGCACTTGAAATTGAGCAATACCATCAGGGGTAGGATTTGCTAAGAAAGCAACTGGAACAATGAAACCAATTAAAATCGCGGGTAATTGAAATGCGGTACCATAAAGTTGTATTTTCTCTCTCTCCCTTTGATTTAAGGTCATTTGAGGGAGTAAAGCAACATAAGCGCACAAAACGAAAGTAAACAAAGTATCATAGGCAACTTGGGTCACAAGATACCACACAAAAAGCCATACTTGAATGGTAAGATTGGAAGTTTGCCCTCTCCACGCAGCCGGCGGAAAAAATACCAAAGCAAAACATAAGCTAAAAATTGGAGCCCCATATTTAATATATGGAATATATCTTTGTACTTCGCCTCTTTTTTTATTATGATACCGAGTATTTCCAATTGCATTACCAAAAATTGGGTCGTTTACTACGTTCCAAACCGCGTAAACAATTTGTGCGATTGTTAGATATATGGAAGCCAATCCCATCCATGCAAAATAGAAAGACTGGATTACTCCCATAACTCCGCCATAGAATGTGCCCGGCATTTGACCAAAAGAATAGGACAACTTTTCCTTCATAGGAACAGTTTCCGATCTACTCTTTTCTAAAATTTGAGTTTTCTCATTAGCTTTACTAGACAAGTAATAATCCCCAATTTCTAAAAAATTCTTATTAAATAATAAAATAGGAAATGCGAATCAATATTTTAATATTATGTAAAATATAGGTAAAAAAAAGTAAAAAATAATAAAATTTAATATTTAAGCTCTATCGCGTTTGAATACGCTTGGCATTGCGTGTTCATATTTTTTCATTGCGAAGCGTGATATAATAATGCGTTGTATTTCACTTGTTCCTTCATAGATTTGATAAAGTTTTGCGTCTCTGAATAATTTTTCAACTGGATATGTTCTTAAATAGCCATAACCTCCATAGATTTGTACTGCTTCAGTTGTTACTTTCATTGCAACATCAGAGGCGAAAGCTTTAGCAACAGCAGAACTCATGTTATTATCTAATCCTTGATCCGCTTCCCAAGCTGCTTTATAGGTTAATAATCGGGCCGCTTCAATATCCTTATACATATTTGCTATTTTTTCTTGAATTACTTGATAATTCGCAATTGTTCTACCAAACGCTTCTCTTTTCTGAGCATAATCAATTGAATATTCCATAGCTGAGCGAGCACATCCTACGGCAAAAGCCCCTATAGCAGGACGAGTGTGAGCAAATGTCAGCATCCCTAAAACAAATCCTCTACCGGGTTTAGCTAGAACATTCTCTTTGGGGATTCTTACGTTCTTTAGAGCTACAGCAACAGTATTGGACGCTCTTTGACCAAGTTTAGGGATATGTTTTCCTAATTTTACCCCTTCCGTTTTTGTATCTACGATAAAAGCACCAATTCCTTTATGTTTTTTTTCAGGATCAGCTGTAGCAAAAACTGTAACATAATCAGCATATCCACCATTGGTAATCCAGAATTTAGCTCCATTTAAAATATACTCATCCCCATCTTTTTCAGCACGACATTTCATACCAGCCACATCAGATCCCATTGTTGGTTCTGATGTTGCGAATGCGATAAGCTTAAATTCATTAATTAACTCGCCTAAAATTCTCTCCTTTTGCTCCTCATTTCCTCCAATAACGATTGGTTCAGCACCAAGGTTATTATCAAAAATAGAAGTTGCCATTCCGGGACATGCTGAAGACATTTCTTCCACTACCAAACAAGCATCAAGCAATCCATAACCTTGTCCGCCGTATTTCTTTGGTATTCCTAAATTTAATAATTTTTCTTCCCATGCTTTTTTAATTACCGGTAAAGGGAATTCTTCAGATTCATCGTACATTCGAGCTACTGGTAAAACTTCTCGAATAGCAAATTCTCTTGCTTTTGCTTTTAATTTCTTTTGTTCTTCGGTTAATGTAAAATCCATGAGTTTATACCTCCATTTTTTTAACTAATTTATCCACAATTTCCTTAAAGTTTAAATCACTAGGTTTTGGAACGAATTGTATTTCAATTGAATCGTCCAACATCGCTATTCCAGTGGCTTCCATTTCACTGATTATAGCTCTAACCGCACCTCTGCTCCAACCATATGATCCAAAAGCTAAGCCAACCTTGTTCATTGGTTTTAAGCCTTTCTGGTAACATAAATATTCTGCTACGGAGGGAAAAAGTCCCCGATTTAAAGTTGGACTTCCAATAATAATCGCTTTAGCTTTCATTGCTTCAGTTATTACGTCACTATAATCAGAAGAGGTTAAATTGAACCTTTTTACAGTAATGCCCCTATGCCAAATTTCGCGGTATAATTCTTTCGCAATCTTGGTTGTGCTTTCCCACATGCTGTCATAGATAATCACAGCTGAGTTTTCTTCAATTTCACCTCTTGACCATTTTGTATAAGCTTCTATGATTTTAGGGATGTTCTTTCTCCAACACACCCCATGTGATGGACATATAATATCTATTGGTAAAGCTCCAACAACAGGGAGAGTTTTAGCAATTAAGCTAGATAAATGGAGCAAAATATTTGCATAATATTTTTCTGCTTCCCACATTATTTCTGAAAATTCATTTTCGTCATCCCAGTGCTTTGATGCAGCAAAATGCTGACCGAAAGCATCGTTAGAAAATAGTACATTTTTTCCATTTTCGTCAGTCATAAAAGAAACCATCGAATCAGGCCAATGAATCATCGGAATAGGAACAAAAGTAAAAGTTTTACCATTTCCAACCTCTAAAATATCACCATTTTTTACTGCTCGTATTTTTTCAAAAATACTTTTATCTACTTCTTCATGATAGTGTTGTTCTAAAATTTCAACCCCCTTTGTTGAGGCAATAATCTCAACATTTGGTAAATATTCCAATACTAACGGAAAAGAACCCGAATGATCTGGTTCGATATGATTCATTATGAGATAATCAATATCCTTTAAATTACATACCGATTGAATGTTTTCTAAATAATTTTTGAAGTACTGTCTTTTTACCGTATCAATTAATATCGTTTTATCTCCACTTTTTACAATATATGCATTATAAGAAGAACCCTTATGTGTCGAATACCCATGAAAATTCCTTACTTCCCAGTCTACATATCCAACATAATATACATCTTTTAATAATTCTAAGCTTGACATTATCTTCTCCCTTTTAATATTTAGTAGAATTTTGTTAATTATTTTATTAGAACTTTAAAGTTTTTTTAAAGTTAATTTATTTATCTTATAAATTAGAATGTTAAACTATATGAAATTTGAATTTGATTTACTCATTTAAAATCGAAAAAATTCAAAACCATAAGAAATAAATATTAGAGAGATACAATGATGCATGCAAGAAAAAAATTCGATACCACCAAAACTGTTTAAAGTGAATTGTATGAGTATCTCTAAGAAGCAATTTAAAAACTACTTTTATAGCTATTTAATAACGACAGTTTTATATTTGATTTCAAGTCTTATTTTTTTACCCTATTTTGCTTATGGAGGATTTTTAAGTGTAAGTTTATATTTTGGGTCAGTATTTACATTTAAAAAATATTTATTTAACGCTAGTTTTAAAATTGGTTTGATTGGGAATTTAATTTTCTTCATACCCATAATTCTTATAATACTATTTTTTGGTCCTTATACACAATTTTCTTTCTTAATGTTTTTTGTATTTTTACCGATATCTCTAATCACTTGGATAAATACAATAATAATATTGATCATGTCTAATAGACTATTAAAAAATAGTCCAAATTTAAGAGAAGAACATGAAATTGAAAAAAAAGTTGAATATTTGGATTTTGAGACAAGAAAAAACCGTTTAATAGGTATGATAAGAATTGATAAATTTCTTGATCTTGAAAAAGCGCATCTTTTTCTTGGAATGAGTAAATTTGACATTAAAGCTCTTATCTATGATTTAGCTGGCGAAAAAAAAATCGATGGCACGTTTGAAGAGAACAAATTTCATATCATTTCAAATTTAGACGATTTCTTAATGGAGTTAGAACTCTCCTTCATTAGTTGGCAGGAAAAAAGTACTCAAAATGTTTCTAAAGTTAATTAATTTTTAGTACTTACCCAATTGAAGCTATTTAGTTTAAAAAAAGGAAGAAAAAAATAAAACTAAAATTAATTAAGGGTATTTTTAGATCTGTGTGAAGAAACTCTTATCAACGCCGCAGACTGGGCATACCCAATCATCAGGAAGATCTTCGAACTTAGTACCTTCTTTATCTTCGTCGTAAACATAACCGCAAGCGCCACATTCCCATTTTGCCACTATAAATTACCTTTATTTTAATTTAATTAATTTGTATTTATGGATTTGTAAATTGAATGTATATTAAAAACATTAATTTAATATTTTATAAATTAATCTAATTACGCTCTAGCCTTAGAGTACTGAAATCGATAGAATATTTTTAAGAAGAATCATCCGATTGTACTTAGAGACTTATGAACGAAAATATCCTGCTTTTTTCAAAGCTTCCGCAGAAATCTTGCTACTTGGGCCATCTCCTCTTGCTACATTTACACTGACCTTACCTTCGACAGCTTCAAAAATTTCAGCTACATCACCATGCTTGAATCCTGGACATAATATTATAGCTTCTATTGACTCGTTTTGTAGATAATCTTTGGATACTTGTACTGCCTCTTCTTGGTTCCTAACAATTATAGAATACAATTTATACATTCCAGTATCAATTACACTTCTGTGTTTTTTATAATCTGCATCAGGTGCATGTGCAATGAATAAAGCTTTGAATGCCATATTCTTGATTATACATGAATAATATTAAAAACTTACTAAACCATTGTTAGCAAAATAGCTATAGCCTTAAAGTAATGAAACAATTTATCTTATTAGAACTTAATTTGGGTGCCATATCACTATTCCCGGGGATTTTCGATTTTTTTTTCCTCTTTCGACGACAATTACGCCATTAACAATTACATACGGAATACCTTCGGGAAGTTGATAAGGTTGTTCGTAGGTTGCTTTATCAATAACCTTATCTGGATTAAAGAGAACTAAATCAGCCCAATTTCCTTCTCTAACAAGACCTCTGTCTTGGAGTCCAAGCCGTTGGGCAGGAAAGGATGTCATTTTACGGATTGCTTGCTCTAAGGTTAAAACTTTTTCTTCTCTGACATATTTACCCAGTATTCGAGGATAGGTTCCAAAAAATCTTGGATGAAATGCTCCAGCGCTAAAAGAAGCAGGAACTCCAGAACCATCCGTTCCAACCATTTGATAACGGCTCGTCATGATTCTTCGAATATCTTCTTCCCCCATACTTTGTATGGTAGTCATGACACTGAGTTCGTTTTCAATTAACAGATTAAAAAAGGTATCAAAATCATCTGAAAATCCTTTAATTTTTGTGATTTCTGTAATATTCTTTGATATTATATGCTTCCAATTTTCGTTAATAACCGTTGAGATGTATAAGTTCTGAAAACCTTCATCGCGAAGCCAATTTTCAAATCCTTCAATACCTTCGGATACTTCTTTTCTAATTCTTTTTTGAATTTTGGGTTTCTTTATACGATTTAAAACATCTTCAGTTTTTCCTTCGCGCACCCATGGAGGTAGAGCTGTCATAAGTCCAGCCATGCCACGATTATAAGGATACTGATCACAAGTTATGCTTATACCTCGCTCATTAGCTTCCTCAATTAGGGTTAATGTATCCTTGCTGGTACCCCAGTAAGGTTTACCAGATATTTTATGATGAGCTATTTGGCCCCCAACACAACCAGATTTCTCAACAATTTTAATAATTTCCCTTACGGCTTTTATAACAGTTTCTCCCTCACCACGTATGTGAGAAAAATATAATCCATTATATTCAGCAACTATTTTTGCTAATTCAATTATTTCTTCTGTTTTTGCGAATACTTGAGGAGCATAGATCAAACCCGTACTCATTCCAAAAGCTCCAGCTTCCATTGCTTCATGCAAATAATGCTTCATCATTTGAAGTTCTTCCGGATTAGCAGGACGGTTTTCACCACTCTGGCCACTAGCCCATTGTAAATTACCATAACCTACAAAAAAAATCAGATTTGCTGTATTACGTTTCTTTTCGTTAAATTTTAGATACTCTGCAAAGGTATGATAAGGAAACTCAAATTGAGTAAGAATAGGGTCTATTTTACTTATTAGCTTAAGAAAGTCTTCTTCTCTTCCCTTAGGAATGGGGGCCATACCTTCTCCACACATTCCGACCACTGCTGTTGTTACTCCTTGATATAAAGTAGATTCTTGAGCTCTGCTACCAGGTAAAATCCAATCTGTGTGCGAGTGGATGTCAATGAATCCAGGACTTATCATCAACCCACGAGCATCTATAACTTTCTTAGTGTCACTTTTTATCTTTGGGCTTATTTCAGCTATTTTTCCATCCTTTATTCCGATTTCACCAGAATACCAAGGATTTCCCGCGCCATCAATTATTCTTCCATTTTTGATAATTAGATCGTAATCCATCGATATCAAATCTATAAATGTTTTGAGTAGATTAAATAATCACTTTTTAAAAAGACTATTAGAAGTTCTGAATTTTCAAATAATGTATTTAGACTCATTTTGGAGATTGTTTTTTCACGAAGAAATTCTTAGAGGTACGACATCTTGGGCATTTGTAGTCGTCACCAACCTTTTCAAACGGAACTTCTTGTTCTTCATCAATATATACATAATTACATCTTTTACATCGGTGTATTGTCATCATTTTCACATAAATTTTTATTCTTTTTTAAAACCTTCTTTTGGGTGTTTACAATTTGGACATTTCCAATCGTCTGGTAAATCTTTGAAAAGAAATTCCCTTTTTGTTTCGTCATATTCTGCTCCACAATTAGAACACTTATAGAGATATAATTCAAGAATATCCATAAGTTCTTCGCGGGTAACATCTTGTTCCATTTTTTTGTAAACAAACGACATAGCTTTGTTGTCTCCAAAAAGTATAGCTCCTTTTAGTTTGTTATCTTTTAAAATTAACTTCTGGTAACAACAATCGTCTTTATCTGCTTTCTTTAGAATATCCCAACCCCCACCCTCTTCTTTTGATGGATCAAAAATGCCAATTGAAGTTAATTCCATACCTACAATTTTTAGGGTATTCTTTGGTGTAGTTCCCTTATACTCTACTTTTTTTAATCCTAACGCAGAAGCAGCGACGATTTTTGACTGTTCCATGCATGCCGGGATAATTCCCCAAGTTTGATTATTGTATTCAAGGCAATCTCCTACCGCAAAGATATCTTTTTTGCTTGTCTCTAAAAATTCATCTACAATTATGCCTCGATTGGTTTCTATTCCGG
>JAGXOB010000259.1 GCA_019894735.1 Promethearchaeota archaeon
AAATTAAAGAGAAGAAAAAAAACACCTGGAGAAGTAACCTCGCATGAAACTATTGTGGACGCCGTAAAAGACGCAGACTTAATTATCGAAGCAATTCCAGAAGTATTAGAATTAAAACTAGAAATATTTAAGGTAATTGATGGAGCCGCTCAACCCAATGCTATAATTGCTACAAATAGTTCATCTATCCCAGTTTCTAAGTTAGAAAATGTGGTAAAACGAAAAGACAAAGTGTTAAACATCCATTTTTACAACATTTATACCATGCCAATGGCAGACATAATGAGAGGGACCAAAACTAGCGATGAGACATTTGCAAAAGGTAAAAAATGGGTTGAGAGTATTGACATCACACCTCTAATAGTTAAAAAGGAATGCTATGGTTTCGTGTTTAATAGAGTATGGCGCTCTGTTAAAAAAGAATGTTTGAAAATCTGGGCAGGAGGATATGCTGATTTAGAAGAAGTTGATAAAGCGTGGAAGATATTCACTGGTATGGGAATAGGACCCTTTCAATTTATGGATCAAATCGGGTTGGATGTGATTTATGATATTGAAATGTCCTACTATAAAAATAGTGGCTTGGAAGATGATATTCCGCCTCAAGCTTTAAAAGACCTAGTTGATAGTGGTAATCTTGGACAAAAAACGAAGAAGGGATTTTATACCTATTAATTACTTTTTATCTATTTTAAAAAAAACAAAATACCCCAACCTTAGCAAGGTTGTCCCCATGTATCAATTATTTTTATACACGAGTCATTCATAAAGGGGTTTATATCCTTTCATCAATTATAGTTGTCATCATTTCTATAGAAGGCCTATCTGTCTTATCTTTACCAATATAAGTCCATACAATTTTTCTGTCCTTGTTTATCAGAAATTTGCTCGGTACTGCTTGTTTGATTTTCAATGTTCCTCCTCCGCCGGGAGCAAACCAGTAAACGTCGTAATCTTTTGCGATTTTTGCTCCACGATCAGAGATAATATCAACAACAAATTTATTTTCTTCCTTAAACTTCCGTAGAAGTCTTTCGCTGTCGCTTGCAATTGATATTAACTTAATATTTCTTTTCTCAAATTCGATTATATTTTCTGTTAATAGATATAAATGCTTTTTACAGTGACTTCACCAATTTCCTCTGAAAAAATCAATCAAAACTCCATCGTATTCTTTAAGTAAGTTACCTAAATTCATTTCTTTTCCGTAGATATCTTTAGTATCAAACAATGGTGCTGTAGAACTCACTGGTAGTCCGCTAGGCCTTGGCGGTTCTTCGTCATTCATATTATTCAATAAAATTGTTTCAAATATAAAGTGATTGGCTAAAAAATATTATCACTTCAATGAAGAACATGCTTTAATGAGTTTAAATGATTAAAAAAAAGAAATAAGATTTTTTAGGGAATTAATTTGGTCCATGGGACATTTATTGTTAGATTCAAATTAATGAGTATTAATGCATAAAGCGTAGCAAATGAGATTTCAAGTGCTAAAGTAGCATCAGTAATAGCTAATCCTACTATATAACTTGGATCCATTACAACCGTTATGTTATTGTTGATGTTATTAGTGAAGGAATGAAACGTACTAAAATAATTATCCAATGATTCTCCTACTTTAACTCCTACCGGGAGTGAGGTTTCGTTGTCGCTCCACACTGTGTGAAATTTTGCGTTAATATATACATCGTAAATCGCGTAAAAGCCTTGGTTGTCGAGATCAAATGTAATTGTAATATTAACGCTATCGTCACTAGGATCACCGATTGTTCCATTTTGATCCCAATCTAACCCAAATGAAGGATGAAATTGAAAACCAAGATTCATTCCGCTATATACGATACTACCAAGATAGCCAAAGATTACAAGACTAAAAATCGTACCAAAGACTTTAAAGAGTTTGCTAAGTTTAAATTTTACGCGATATTCTTTGCCTTTCCGTAATTCTATTGCTTCAATTAAGTATTGCATTGCCCTAACTCCAGAGGAACCTAATAATAACCACGCTATTACTTGTAGACCTAATAGGACTTGAAGTGTAGGCAAACTTATTGAATAAGTTCCTAGTGCTACGCCTGCTGTAAAACCCCCGAAAAGATAAAACATGTAAACACCGGAGTATATTGTAGAACCAAACGCTATAATTCGATTTGCTGATGTATCTTTAGGATAAGCGTGTCGCAACATGGAAAAAACGGTTCCGATAATTCCAATAATAATAATAGAAGTTTTGAATTCCTGACTGAACGTCATAAGTCCCAGCATAGATACTACTTCAAAGAGAATTAATGGTAAAGCGATGTAGAGTACTGCGTTTAATATCCCATATAAGATCATTTTAGTTATTTGAATAGCCATAAGTTTTGACCTTTTTATTGCAGTATAAATTTTATGATAAAAATACTTTTAAAGAGTTCATAAAATTTCTACTACTTAAATTTCTCTTATTGTTAGTATAAGAACAATTTACATTAATAAAATGCAGTTTGGTAAACTATAAGTTCAATATGACAAAATTTGGCGGATATCATCCCAACCATAAGCAAATGCAACGTAATCAACACCTTCTTTTTCAAGCATCTTCTGACCTATATATTTTCCTCCAAGAATCTCATAAAACTTCCCATTGGGATTATCTTTTAAGACCCAGACGATCATACTGTTTATATTTTTTTCTAGTAATCGCTCTACAACCATCTTCACTAATTTTACACCAATTCCACTTCGCTGGTATTCTTTAAGTACGTATATCGCCCTTAATTCCCCAACGTACTTTCTAATAC
>JAGXOB010000260.1 GCA_019894735.1 Promethearchaeota archaeon
GTAATTTTAGTTGGTGGACCTACGAGAATGCCAAGCGTTCAGAAGATTTTCGAAGATTTCTTAGGAAAAAAGCCTGAAAGGAGTATAGACCCTATGGAGTGCGTTGCTATGGGTGCTGCTATTCAGGGTGGTGTTTTAACTGGAGAGGTAGAAGACTTATTGCTTTTAGATGTCACTCCATTGTCATTAGGAGTTGAGACATTAGGTGGCATATTTACTAAATTGATTAACCGAAACACTACCATTCCAACGAAAAAAGCTGAAACTTTCTCTACTGCTGCTGATAATCAACCAGCAGTGGAAATTCATGTATTACAGGGAGAAAGACCAAAAGCTGCTGACAACATAACTTTGGGAAGGTTCCACCTGACAGGAATACCGCCTGCTCCACGAGGTATACCTCAAATCGAAGTGACCTTTGACATCGATCAAAATGGTATAATCAATGTTTCAGCGAAAGATAAAGGAACTGGTAAAAGTCAATCGATAACGATTACTGCATCGACAAAGATGTCAGAAGATGAAATCAACCAAAAAGTAAGAGAGTCAGAGAATTACGCCGAGGAGGATCAAAAGTTTAAAAATTTATCTGAGGAGAAGAATCACGCTGAGGCTTTAATCTATCAAACTGAGAAGTTATTGAAAGAAAATGAGTCGGTAATAGGAGATTTAAAATCGAATATATTAGAAAAGATTTCTGAAGTCAGGAGTGCAATGGAATCAGATGATGTTGTCCGAATAAAGAGTGCTGTGGAGGTCTTACAGAATTCTCTACACGAGGTTTCATCTCGAATGTATGGACAGCAGCAAGGTCCAGATCGAGGTGCTCCACCCGGAGGTATGGGTGGAGATAATTATGGAAATCAAGGAAAAACTAAAGATGAAGTTGAACAAGAACAATTCCGTAAAGCTACAGGTCAAGACGATGATGTAGTAGATGCTGAATACGATTAAATTCAAATTTAGTTTTCTAATTTTTATTTTTATTATTTATTTTTAAGATTAAGATGGGTTTGATATAATGGTAAAAGATTATTATAATGTTTTAGGAATAGATAAAAGCGCTTCAAAGGAAGATATTAAAAGAGCATTTCGAAAATTAGCACGAAAATATCATCCCGATGTGAATCCTGGCGAGGGGAAGTCAGGAGAGAAGTTTAAAGAAATCAATGAAGCTTATACTCTTTTAAATGACGATAAAAAAAGAGAAATGTACGATAAGTTTGGAGTTGTGGAAGGAGATAGTTCAACATATCAACAAGGGGGAAGCACACCAGGAGGGGTAAGAGCGCAACGAAGTCCTGATGGAAGGACATATTATTATTCAACTTCTGGATCACCGGATAATTTTGATTTTAGTGAAATTTTTGGCAACTCCAGATCCTTTAAAAAAAATCAAACCTCGGGCAGTCATGATTTTTTTAACGATTTAGGAGATATTTTTGATGTTTATACTAACAGAGGTGGAAGTACAAGAGCAAGATCCACCCAAGCGCAAAATTATCCTAGAGAGGGTGAAGACTTAAGATACGATATGGAAATAAATTTTATGGAGGCTTTCAATGGAGGGAAAAGAGAAGTTCAATACAAAGATCCAGCCACTGGTTCGAATCAAACGCTTACATTAACTATCCCTCGAGGAGTTAGAAATGATCAAAAACTGAGACTTAAAGGAAAAGGAATGCCCGGTGAAAACGGAGGTACTCCAGGAGATTTGTACATCGCAATCCATATAAAGAATCATAAATTATTTAAAAGAGACGGTGATGATATTCATGTTGATCAAGAAATTCCATTTACCACTGCTACATTAGGTGGTAGAATTGAAGTACCAGGAATAGAAAAACCTATAAATGTTACAGTTCCTCCGGGAACAAAAGATTCGACAGTATTAAGATTAAAAGAGAAAGGTTTCTATAAATTAAACTCTGAGGAGAGAGGAAACCAGTTGGTAAGGGTAAAAATAAAAATTCCAAAGAGAGTTAACAAGAAGCAAAAAGAATTGTTAGAACTATTAAAAGCAACAGGATTATAAGAAAGTGAATAAAATAGAACTAATGTCCCTAGCGCTTTAATACTGGTACATATAACGAATTTTCAATTAAAACACAAATTAGGGGAATCTAAACAACAGGAGCTACACGAGGTATTGCAGCTTTTCTCCCAAGCTATTATGTCACCAAGTCAATAGATAGTATCTTCGAGGGTGTATCTCCATTTACTGTAGAAATTTTAATATAACTTAGTATTATTGCGTTAATGACCATTATAATAGTGATACTTAGCATTTTTTTGTTTAGGAAATATGGTAAAATCTAGTTTAAACAACTATTTATTTTTTTTATTTTTTTTGTGAAAAATCGTTATCTCAATAAATTTATATAGTTCTAAATGAGTTTTTTATTATAGGAATGAAATGTTCAGATTGCAGCACAGAATACTCCAATCCAAATCAAGTTATTTGTGAATATTGTGGGAGTGAACTAATTATAAGCGAACTAACTCAGACAAAAAGGCCATTTCCAAAAATTGGTCAATTTTTTGAAGATACTGGGGTAAAAGATTTGTATAATAAGATAATGAAAAGTTTAAAAGAAATAGCATAGCAAATTCTATTCGCATCCTTCTCTCTAATATTGAAATGGAACAAAGGATAGAGATAGCGATAATAATGATTAAACGACTTATTTATTGGAATAATTTCGTTGTCTAAGAATTTCAAATCCAATTATAACTGCTACCGAACTAAGCGGGAGAGATTCTGCAAATTCTCGCTCATAAGG
>JAGXOB010000261.1 GCA_019894735.1 Promethearchaeota archaeon
GAACAATATTGCCCCCAGAAATGACATCACCATCAATAACTGTGCCAAGTCCTACCATAACATCTCCTAAGACCTTTACTTTTCTGAACAATCGACAATTATCACCAATTTTAAGCTCTCCTTTAACCACTAGTGTCTCATTCACAGTAGTTCCAGAAGGAATTTCGAGATCTCCAACCACCGCAGTAACATTGTCACCCACCAAAAAGACCTCTCCAGTGACATAGGCTGGAAACTTGAGAGTAACTTTTTCGTCACAAGCTTTCCCTAATGGTGATTGATCCTCAGATAATTTGCTAGGTTTTACCAAACTAATTTCTGGCTGCTTGGAGGTTTTGTCAAAAACTGGTTGTTCGATGGTATCTGGAAACGGTTTTTGTTTATTTATTTGAAAATCTGCAGGTTTACCTAAACTTGAATTTCTGTGAAGTAATCCATTGTTTCTTTTTTCAAGTTTGTATTGGACAGTCTCTCCAGTCACTCCATCTACTCTTAAAGTAACACACTTGTTTGTTTTTATGTTATGAAAAGTGAGCTCAAAAAAAGGTCTGTAAACTATCGTGTTTTCATTGATTTCAAAGAACTCTCTTATAATCTCAGCTAAATCCGAAGGTCTCTTAGCTATTCTATATCGAAGTAACTCTATAACTTCATCCACAGAAACACTAACTTTCCTAAAATTAAGACTATCATCAAATGTCCCTTCTAATTGAACATCATAGGGAGCAAAAGAAAAGCTTTCAGGTAAGAGCTCCCTTCTTAACCTATCGAGCACAAAAAACGTTTCTTTTTCATAGTGAGCATATTCTTCACCCTCTAGGTGAATCATATTCTCAAGATTTTTTCCCGATTTTGAAACTACAGGTTTAAATTTTCTTCCAGCAATGAAAACTTCCTTTGAGTGTTTATTAACTTCTACTTTAAAATCGTGTTTTCTACAATAATCTAACGAGTATTTCCCGCCGATAACAATATAGGGTTCGTAGTATTTCTCAAAACCAATAAGTTGAACATCTTCAGTTTTTGGTTTCAAAAAACCTAGTTTCGCAAAAAAGTTCTGTTTTAATCCTTCAACATGGAGTCTTACCATATTTGAGTCAAGTCGAGTTTTTAAAACCACGGTTTTAGTTTTCGCTATCTTTTGTGCTATGATTTCAATTTCAGGTACCAAGCTCATTCAACCAGGTTTTTTTCTCTCAACGAATTGCTTCTTTAGGATTAATGCTCCATGCTACTATTAGTTTCAAGAAGATGGAACATTTTCTTAATTAATAGACAAACAGGGAATTATATGGAAAAAAGAAAAGCAATTAATTGCTTTTTTGGGATATTGAATTCATTTGATTAGGCTTCAACTGCATCGGCTTTTACTGGTTTCGCAGATTTTTTTGCTTCATTTGTAGTAAATGCTTTATTCGCATGGGGAAAAGTAGGTACAGTGTACACTTCAGTAACCCCTGTCATGTCTTTTACTTTCTTTTGGACAAATTCAAGGGCTTGAGTACTATCTTCGGCGTTAATCCAAACTCCGACGTCCCAAGCTCCAAAAATGTTCATGGTATAGCGTAGATCTACTCCGTCTATTGGTTTATTGCTGAGTTGCCTCAAGGAGCCCATAGTATCCATTATTTTTCCAGGATTTAACCTCAGTAAGACCAAATATTCACTCATTTTTTTTTGTTTACCTCCATTTATTTATATTCAAATTCTATTTTGGAACTCAATCATCTTCCAAATAACTTAACCTTTATGAATCACCAATATTTATTATCCTCAATTTACTAACCAGCAATATTAAAAAGTCTCAAATAAAAATTAATAATTATTAAAAAACTCAATAAAGTAATCAACAAACCTAATCTCTAGTTTAAATATATTCTTAAATTTCTTGAAGAAAAAGAGGAAACAATAAAAAAATATTACTTTAAGCGATACCACTTCTTAATCTCTTTGACACTCTCATTTGATTCGCGGACTTTAGACAGCATACAATCAAGAGATTTAGAACATTCCACACAAGTATTTGGAATTTCATCCCCCTTATCACGTTCAGAGAGATAACCAAAGTAAAATCTACAACCATCTTTTGATGTGGATGCTTCCTTATCTGTTCCTGTTTTTTTGGTCTGTTCGGTATATGAAGATTGAAAAGTATTTAAAATATTATTCACTTCTAACTTCCGAGATCCTTTATCTGAAACCTCATATTTATTGCCCTTTGGTTTTTTAGTACCTATTGTTGGCCGTTGTTTTTTCTCTTCTAATCTTTTGACTTGTAATTCAAGTTCTTTTATTCTATTACCTTCTTGGAGATTCTTTTCAGCATTTTGATCTTCTCTTCTAATAGAGTCGGTTAATTTTTCTCGAAGATTAGCAAATTCTTTTTGAATCCCAACTCTCGCTTCAAGCTCCTGATTAACCCTACCCTCAACCTTCACCACATTAGCAACCGCCTCATCCGTCTCCTTTAACGCATCATCCCTTTGCCTTGTTAACGCCAAAACCTCTACCCTAAACCCACCCAAACGCTCATCCAAACTCTTAATACAATCATCCTTATCAGAAAGCACCTTCTCCAACTCTTCAATCCTACCAGAATCTTCCCGCATCTTAACCTTATCAGACGCCCTCTCAACCTCAAGCGCCTCAACCCGCTTACTCAAACCCAAATTCTTCTCCGAAACCTCAACTAACTCCTCAACCCTCGCTTCAAGCTCCTGATTAACCCTACCCTCAACCTTCACCACATTAGCAACCGCCTCATCCGTCTCCTTTAACGC
>JAGXOB010000262.1 GCA_019894735.1 Promethearchaeota archaeon
GACTACACCTGGAATATATAACATAACTGTCATTGTGCTTGCAGAAAGGGCAGGTAACTTTATCAGGGAATCATCGCTCTGGATACAGTCATATCCAGCTTAAAAATAAATTTCAACTTTTTTTTCTATAAAATACGAAATTATTTAGTAAAAAGTTATATAGCTTAGGAAGATTGATTTATTATACATTCGAGGTATTCAAAAACGATGTATGATGCTAATTTTAAAATCGTATTGTTTGGAGACGAAACTGAAGCGAAAAGGATTTTGACTAATAAATATATGACTAAATTATTTTCGTCAAGCCAAGCGGAAGCGCTCGGTGTGGATTTCGAAGTGAAAAGCCTCTCAGTAGATAAATTTAAAATAAAATTACAGGTTTGGGATATCAGCGGTGAAGGGAGATTTAGAGAACTACTTCCTAATTATATTAGCCACGCTCGAGGTGGTTTATTTATTTACGATGTGACTGAAAAGTCATCTCTTATCAACATTGATTTTTGGCTTTCTCTTGTTAAGAAAGAATTTACAAAAGAGGAAATCTTCCCTATAATTGCTGTAGGAATCGTACCAGAATCTGTGAACCAGAGACAGATTACTACTGAAGAGGGTAAAATACTCGCAGATTTACATGATTTAGATGGTTTTGTTGAGTGTAGTGTAACATCAGGGAGCAACATAGAAAAAATGTTTGAATCACTCTCAAAGCTAATGTTAGAACGCTCTCCTCCCCCAAATGAGCTTGATATTCCTAAAAAAGAACAAAAAATGAAAGGAAATGGACTTATTGTGAAGAAAAAGGGTAAAAAAGATAAAAAAACGCAAAAATTAAAATAATAAAGCTTTCTCTCAAATTATCTTAGCTAAAAAAAAGAAATCCTAAATATGAAAGACTTAAAGCAAAAAGTTAGAAAACTTATAAAAACAAATATGTGGTTAGTATTAGCTACAGTTGACGAGAATAGTATTCCCTATAGTGCTGTTATGGTTTATCAGAGTGACGGTGATTTTATTATCTGTCAAACGGGAGAAAATACCTTAAAAGCAAAAAATATAAGAAAAATAAAGAATGTCGCTGTAACCATCCCTATTTGGAAAAATTTCTTTCATAAGATCATACCCGCACCTCCTGCTGAACTACACTTCACAACTACAGCAGAAGTAAAACCTAAAGACGATGAAGAGGCAAGACAGATTTATTCTAAGTTTTTAAAGTATTCAGATAAAGCAGAACTTCCACAAGATTATATTTGGATTAGGATTAAAGTACCTAATAAAATAACGACATTTGGAGTCGCAGTTCCCTTATTAAAGATGAGAAAACCATTAGAAGCAAGGAAGGTTATTTTTTTAAATTCTTAAATTTGAAGAAGGATATAAAAGAGAAAAATATTAAACTCAAATTTAACGATTTAATGTCAAGAGAAAAATAAAATTGAAGGTATAAAAAATGTCAAAAATATTGATAGCGTATTACTCCCTTACAGGGAGTACGAAATTTATTGCAGAAACATTAAAAGATTCAATAGAAGCAGATATTCTCGAATTGCAGCCCATAAAAGAATTGAATCCTGAGAAGGGATCGAGATTCATGTGGGGTGGAGCTCAATCTACAATGAAGAAGAAACCTAAATTAGAACCTATTGAAATCGATCCATTGAATTACGATTTAATAATCATTGGAACTCCTGTATGGGCTTGGAATTTCACTCCGCCAATACGTTCCTTTTTATCGATGTTTGATCTAGCTGGGAAAAAAGTAGCCCTTTGGACCTGTAGTGCTGGAGCAGGTAATAGAGCAATGGACCAATTTAAGAAGGCATTAAAAAAGTCTGAGGTGATTGGAGAAATAAAGTTTCAGTTTTCCTTTCAAAATCCTCTAGAGCAAGAACTTACGGAATATAAACTAAGAGCAAAAGCTTGGGCATTAGAATTGCTAGAAAAGCTAAATTAAGGTTAGTAAAATGGGATTAAAAAATACCTATTAAAACCAGTATGCCTACTATGATAAAAATGGACACAGCGACCACCTTAAGATAAAACTTAGGCACTTTTTTAGCAATTGCAGCACCAGCAAATATACCAATCCACGCAACGCTAGTTAGAGCTAAAAAAGCGCCTAACCACACTTCGAAAGGTAAAGCATAGAAAGAAGCTAAAGTGATCGTTAGAAGCTGGGTTTTATCTCCTAATTCCATAAGAAATATAAAGCCGAATCCTGCTAGGTATGGATTTTTTTTAAGCCACTCAAACCTAGCTGTTTCTCTTGTTTCTGTTTCTTCTATTCCATCATTTTTTTGTTTAATATTAATATTATTTGGTTTTAATTTCCTCTCATTTAAATAAAGTATTTTTATGTTCCGTAATGAAAGTAAGCCAATTGCGATAAATAATACCCCAGAAAGTAAAGATATAAAAATTAAAGGAATAAATTCTGTTATTAATGTTCCAAATAGAATTCCTATAGTTACAATTACCGCAAATCCAAGAGTCGCGCCGATTCCAACTTTATAGAACTTTTTATACTCTAAAGCAAGGTTAAATACAATTAATTGAGTCTTGTCGCCTAACTCCCCGATAAACAAAATACCATAAGCAATAAGAAAAACTGCTATATCCATTACTACTGAAATTTAAGATTAAAAAAAAGTTTTTTTCATTTTTAATTAATTTTTAAATTTATACAAAATATCATGAAATTATGCCCAATGAAAAATTACCTTTGAAATCAAAATTTGCTTATGGCGGTCTTAGTG
>JAGXOB010000263.1 GCA_019894735.1 Promethearchaeota archaeon
AACTAGATCAGTGTAGGAACCGCGATTAGATACATTATTAGCTCTCTTTATTGCCCTATCAGATACTATACTTATACAGAGTCCGGGAGGCAAAGCAAAACATTTTTGTGAAGAAGCAAATACGACATCACAACCAATAGTTTTGGGAATAATTTTATCACCAGCCATTGAAGAAACACTATCAACTGCAAAAATTACATCAGGATAATTGCTTCGAATTAGAGCCCCCACTTCATAAATGGGATTTCTTACTCCTGTGGATGATTCATTGTGACACATAACAACTGTATCATACTTTGAAGATTCAAGTTTCTCAGCGACCATGCTAGTTTTTATCGCTTTGCCCCAATCTACTTCAATAACATCAACTTTTTTTCCACAAAACTGGATCGTTTTGGCAAATCGCGAAGAAAAAGCACCATTAACGCATACAAGGGCTTTTTCTTTTACAATACTTCTCGCAACAATATCAAACCATAAAGTTCCAGAGGAAGTAGTCACTGTAGGATTATAACTATCAGATAACTCGAAGAATTTAGTGAGTTTACTTTTTATTTCCCCATAAAGATCTGAAAACGCTTTTTCTCTGTGCCCTATAAGATACCGAGATTGTTCGCGTAATATTTCTTGACTCACTTCGGTGGGCCCAGGAATTAATAATTTCTTATGCATAACATTAGATCTCCAGTATAGTTCGAATTTGAATTGATAATTGTAATTTGTTAAACTTTTTGGACATTATTAGCCAATTTGGATCTTTTATCTCCAATATATTAGCCGACAAAGACAACTTTAATCAACCAACGAAAGAACAAGATCAAATTAAAGGTTAACTGTTAATAAATCTAAAAACGATATGACTCTTGTTATAATATAAATGTCATTTT
Organism: Promethearchaeota archaeon; assembly: GCA_019894735.1. Next base: position 888 of record JAGXOB010000263.1, read on the forward strand.
TTTTAATTGATATTCTCTGTTGGAACCTAAGTTGGTCACATAGAAATTGAGTTTGAAAATTTGAGCTTTAGTGAAGAAAAATTGTTCTAAAGATGAACTTGTGAAAAAATGTTTAAATAAAAAGAAAGGGGGTGGGTTAGGGTGAAACTTTTGTTCCAATATTTATGTGATCAACGCTCTTCTTCATGAAGATATTAATTTTATTTTCTTTGATTATCATAATAAGAACTTTAAGTTCTTCACCTTCGATAAGTATTGTGGCGAGATCACCTAAATCGAATAATTCTGCAAGTTCTTTGCTTGAATCCATTACTTGAGATGTAAAGATTGCGTATTCAACTAGTTTTTCGGGTTCCTTAAGGTCTATAGTAGCAGAATCTGCATTTCGTATAATATATCCCATTATACCTTTGAGATTTTTCAGGTTCTGAAGATTATTATTTAGGCTTTTAAATAGTGAATCTTCTTCAATAACTGGAATCGAAAGTTCATTTTCAACAATTACTGGCGGTTCAGTTTTTTGGATGCTTTGTTTTTTGTTGGCCATTATTTTTTTCCTCTTAGCTTATTATGGGTTTGATTGTAACTAGTTCACCTTTTGAAGTTTCCAAGGCAAACTGTATTTTTTCAGGCATACGAATTACACCTTTTCCAGAATGTTTTGAACTTTTTATGTTCCTAAACCTGCTTTGGGTACTTTTTCCATTGATGTTTTCAATGTGAAGAAATTCAATTGTTTTACCCTCGTAGAGTTCATTCCATTTTTCTATTATTTCTTTGTCGATTCGCACTGTATCTGAGGAGACTAGTAGGCCACTTAGTTTTTCAACAATTAACTGAGTAACAGGTGGCTCAGCGAGGAAGTTGTCTTCTTCAAGTTCTATTTTGGATGTTTCTTCTGATGCTTCATTTTTTGGAATTTCTTGATAGTGTACTTCTTCAACGATTGGGACTTGTTCACTTGCAGGAACTTCAACTAATTCAACTATTGGCGCTTGATTTTCAGATAAGATATTTTGTGTATCTTGTGTAATTTCAACAGTTTTCTTGGAACGCTTTTCAACTGGTTCAAGATCTTCTTTTATTTCTTCATTTTCAGGTAACCTAAGTTGAATGTTATCTACGAGTTTGATAACTGTAGGAACCAGCACTCTTGTTAGAGTATTCACATATTTTTCGTCTGCTTTATTTGATAGAACAGTTGCAAAATTGAATTTTTTCATACATGTTAGATTTATTTTGCCTTTATTGCCTTCTATTCTTATTGACTTTAAACCAGATAGTGTTTTTGCTTCTTTTTCAATAGAATTAAAAGCCAGTATAGCCGGGTCTAAGGTTTTCTTAGATATAGAATCGTCCTTGGCAATAATATCTGAGTCTTTGAAGACAAAGGTTTCTGATACTTCGGGACATATGTTTTTGATTTCACTTATTGTGTTTTTGAGAGCAGATGCATATATTATGCTGTTCATGGTTTCTGGCTCCTATTTTTTTATATTTTACACGATCAAGATATTTTGAACAGGATACGTTCTGGAATGCCTTCTGTTTCTACGACTAGGTATTTTAAGCCGTCAGTGTCGCCGAGTTGATCTAGCCATTTTATTGATTCTCTGGCTTTTTGGAGGATTAATAGTCTTTCTTGATGGCTTCGCACTACAGATTCGATTGCTGTTAGTTCATCAAAAGGGTTAGCATCTAAAACAATGCTCAGATTGCCCATAGAGATTTCACCTAAGCTTTCGCTTGAAGCTTTTTTGCCAGCTAGTTTCATGACTACTTCGCGGATTTTCTTTGATTTCTCAGCTAACGAGCGAATCTCATCTAGTCTTCGCAAGTATTCACCTAGAGTACTTTTTGTATGGGAT
>JAGXOB010000264.1 GCA_019894735.1 Promethearchaeota archaeon
GAATATGAGCACAATGAACTTTGGCTAACATGAGTTTTTTAGTATTTACTTTTGCTTAATAACTTTTCTTAAAACTTCACAAGGTTTTGCAATATCTTTTAATGACTCTAAGTTCATAGGCTGTCGCATGCATGAATGGGCGTTAGCTGAAGCTGTGATCGTTGCAGCTTCAAAAATTGCTGCAAAAGAAAATCTAAAAGAAATTACTGAAGTAATTATAAAAGTTGGAGAACTCCAGCAAGTCGAAGAGGAAATAATCCTATTTGGTTTTAAGCAGCTTAAAACTGACCTTTTTAAAGCTACAAAATTTCACATTTTAAAAGCAAAAACTAAACTCAAATGTCACAACTGTGCCACTACGTGGGATTTTAAAAAAGAAAATTTAGATGAGACTACTGCAGAATCTATACATTTTGTTCCTGAAGTAGCACATGCTTATGTTAAATGTCCAAAATGTGGAAGTCCAGATTTCGAAATAGTTGAAGGTAGAGGTATCTGGCTTGAAAAAATAAAAGGCGTGAAATAATTTGATTGATCCTCGATCAAGCGTTATAGCCAAACGATTTAAGAATATTACACGAGTGGTTGCTGTTTCAAGCGGCAAAGGTGGAGTTGGTAAAAGTATGATTGCGACCACAATTGCTTTGAAAATGGCTAAAAAAGGGTTAAAAGTTGGTCTTTTTGATTTGGATTTCACGAGTCCCTCAACTCACCTGATAATGGGTGTTAAAAACATCCAACCCGAAGAAGAAAAAGGCATTGTGCCACCGTGTGTTAATGAATTAGCTTACATGTCTCTGGTATTTTATTCTGGAGAACTCGCAACACCATTAAGAGGTGTAGATATTTCTAATGCTTTGCTTGAGTTGTTATCAGTTACTCAATGGGGTGACTTGGACATACTTATTCTTGATATGCCTCCTGGTCTAGGCGATGTAATGCTTGATCTTATTAAGCTTGTAAAGAAAATTGAATTTGTAATTGTAACCACTTCATCTCAGTTAGCTTTTCAAACGGTAAAGAAACAATTAAAATTATTAAGAGAACTTAAGGTCAAAACAATTGGAGTAGTGGAAAATATGAAAATCAGCAGGATACAGCTAATTCAGAACGAAACCGAAAAACTAGGATTTGTTTATCTAACAAATATCCCATACGATAAAACTTTAGAAGATTCTATTGGTGATTGTGAAAAATTACTCGCAACAAATTTTGCTAAAATAATTGATGAAAATTTAATAAAAAAAATGGGAATGTAGTTCCAATCAAAATTAGAACTTTTATCTTCAATTTTTTATTTATTATTTTTATTTGAAGAGATAGTTATTATAGTATTAGTTAAATCTCAGATTGAATTAATCTTATTCCAGAGTTTGATTAATAGTGTTTAAAGTTAGAGTAAACAAAATCGAATCTAATCATGATTTAGATGGCAATTTAGGCAAACGAATAGAATTAGTTGAAGAAAGAGGAATCTCTCCCTATGTTGTTAGGCCAAAATCAGAAGAAGGAAAAATGGCCCAAGATATTATGCAAGCGTTGCAGCAACAAATGCCTTTTCTTCCTCAAAAATCACAAATTGCAATACCTAAAATTGTGCTTTTTCTAACTGAGCAAGAATATGATAGTTTAAACATAAACTTTGATGTAAACCAAATTTTTGAGGTCGTTCTAGAAAATCAAGCTATAAAATTTAAGAAAATGTCATAATAGAATCTCTAACTCTTTTTAATGCTGAGTGCTTTGGATGAAAAGATAATACAAACATCATCTTTCTTAAAGTCGTACAAATATCTTGTAATTTTTCTTTTTTACCCTTATCGCAATATAGGGGAATTGGCTCATCAGTTCCGTTACCATAATATACGTATATCTTTGAATAATTTTTTTTGAATTTAATAAACTCGAAATTCATATTTAACATGCTAGCAGTTTTTTTTGTAGCTACTTGAATTGACTTTAATTTTTTATATTGTGTTTTTTCATCTGATGCATATACCATTAAGGTTCCAAAATTTTTTTTAAACAATTGCATCAACCAATATTTCACTAGATAAAAATTTCTTTTAAAATAACTGTAGAAACGAGTCCATTCCACTGCAGAGAGGTATGTTAAAGTAAAGTCAATCTTAGCTGAAAAAGAGTAAAATATTGAATTAATTGCTGTTTTTAGTTTAATTGGTTTAAGAATTAATTTTTTGGTACCCTGAAATGTGAATCTCGTCCGGCACTGATATATTCTCCACCAAGTTCACGAGCAATAGATGCTATTTTTGCAAAATAATCAGATCCTAGAAATTGTTTTGGTTTGATAAGTATGTATTCAGTTTTTTCATTAAATTCTAGTAGTTTTTCTAAATTTTTTGGAAAAATCATTCGCACTTGTTCAATAGATTTGTTTTTATCTACCGTTTTTACCTCAGAAACTAAAGGTGAAGATAGAGTGGTTTTTGTGCCTAGAGCTAATTTAACTGATTTAGATAAATCTATGACATCTTCTGAAATATTTTTAAGAACACTGAGAAGCTCATCTATCCTTTGCGCAATTTTTTCTAACTTCTCTTTTTCATCATTCACAATTATTTCCTCAGGGTTTAAAATTAATTAAGGCGCTTATTAATTATTTGCAACTTCTTATATAATTATAAATTAAATAATCATTTTGGAAGATGATTAATTGTTCGAAATTGACGGAAGCCAAAAAAGCGGAAGTGGGACAGTGCTTAGATTATCGGTGGCTTTATCCGCAATAAC
>JAGXOB010000265.1 GCA_019894735.1 Promethearchaeota archaeon
TAGTAACTCTCGTTCTGAGCTCAGACTTTTGGGTAGTAACACCAACTGGACAATCACCAGTATCACAAATCCGATACTGTTGACAAGCAACAGCCATCAATGCCGCGGTTCCTATAGCAATTGCATCTGCACCCATAGCAAGAGCTTTTACAAAATCTGATGAAAGTCGCAACCCGCCAGTAATTATGAGAGAAACGTCTTTAATGTTATTTTCATCAAAATATTTTTTTGCACGATAAAGAGCGAATATTGTTGGAAGGGATGTAGAATCTTTCACAGTTTTTAACGCGGAAGCAGTAGCGCCTGGTCGACCATCTACTGTTATGAAATCAGGATTTGAAGAAAGGGCAATTTCTAAATCAGCTTCTATATTTCCTGCAGCTATTTTAATGCCAATAGGTTTACCGTCTGTCTTTTTTCTCAGCGTATCTACAACGAGTTTTAGCTCATCTCGATTATTAATATCATCAAAGTGGGCTGGACTAATAATGTCTGATCCCGTTGGGTAACCGCGAATCTTTCCGATTTCGGAAGTTACTTTTTTTCCAGGTAAATGTCCACCCATACCAGGTTTTGCGGATTGGCCTATCTTAATTTCTACTGCATCAACTCGTTTTAGGTTTTCATCAGTTGCACTGTATTTATTGGGTACATACTCAAAGATATATTTGTATGAATTTTTTAGTGATTCTTCAACCAGTCCCCCTTCACCAGAACCTATTGCTGTCTTAACTCTCGAAGACCCTTTGGCTAACGCAATTTTAATTTCTTTTGAAAGAGCTCCAAACGACATATGAGTAACATAAATAGGAGTTTGGATAATTAATGGTTTTTTTGCTTTAGGCCCAATAATTGTTTTTGTGGAAACAGGTACATCATCATTTAAAGGGGTCTTGGCGAGTTGTGCACCTTTTATAAGTATATCATTCCATGAAATTACATGTTTCTTTGTTCGCATAGGCTCAACAATTGATTTACCTGAAACGGACATTTGATGTATATCTTTCATAACCTCTTCAAAATCATCTTCAGAACGTTTGAGATTACCTAGGTACTCTTCAATTGTAACTTCCCGACAGTTTTCCAAAGGTATGTTTGATTCGTCATCTTTAAATTTAATATACCAGTGTGTACCGTCACAAAAGGGTTTATTCTTAGATCCACCACAACGACACAAGGTGTAATGTTCCTTGGACTCAGGTTTTGATTTGTTATAATCAGATAGGTTAATACCTCCAACAATATGATAGGGATCATCACGTCTTAGACTAACACAAAGTTTACGTTCCAGAACATCGTGTTTTACACCATGAATAGAATAACTCAATGCTCCAGATGGACACATATTAATAACTTTGATAATTTCATCAACAAAAGCACCTTCAGGATCAATCCAAGGTTCTTGACCCATTCTAAATACTGACGGAAGATTATCAGTGCAATACCCAATATGTGAACAAACACCTCTATTATCATAAATTGTAATTCCCTGGCCAACATAATCATCCAATCTGTCTGGTTGACGGCCATCAATTTTTGCACTTTTAAAATTTACTTTATTATGAGTACCATCACAAAAAGGTTTGGCACTAGATTTTTCACATCTGCACAAAACTATAGTTTTTGTAATTTTTACTTGCTCACCTCTGAGTCTTAAGATGTGGAACATCAGAGCCAACATAGGATCCATCTTCTTTTGTCTCAATTGAAGAATCATTTTTCTTTTTCATTTGTAAAACCTCAATAAATTCGAATGAAAAATTATTATCCTTTAGATAAACAAAATAATTCATATTTAGTTATTATATTTAATCTGGATAAAAGTCAAACCAATAGATCTATAGCTATATATGATTGTATCCAAAAATTAAGAATAAATAGAAGAATAGGGATATAGAACTAAATTGTTCGACCAAAAAGAAATAGTTGAGGCCTTAAAAAAACCGAGTGCCTATAAATTCAATCCAGGTAAAATTGAACTGATTCAAACTCACATTTCTTTTGTTTTTCTAACTGAAAAATTTGCTTATAAAGTAAAAAAAGCTGTAAATTTTGGTTTCTTAGATTTTGGATCTCTTGAAAAAAGGAAAAAATTCTGTGAAAAAGAGCTTGTAATAAACAGAAAATTATGCAAAGATATGTATCTTGAAGTTGTTCCAATTACTAAAGCTGATTTAATCGAAATTAAAGGTAAAGGAAAAACTATAGAATATGCTGTCAAGATGAAACGTATACCTCAAAAATACCTTATGAATAGGCTCCTTGAAGAAAATAAAATAGATAAGAAAATTATTAATCGGATAGCGAAAATAATAGCTAAATTTCATTTGAAAATTGAAGATAAAATTAATTCAGGTAATTTGGGTTACCATCCAAAAATAGATCCTATAGTAGAATTTAATTGGAAAGAGAATTTTGATCAATCCCAACCGTTTATTGGAAAAACCATATCACAAAAAAATTTTGATTTAATACGCGAATTAATTGATGATTTCATAGAAAATAAAAAATATATGTTTAGAAATCGGATGGCTAATGGCAGGGTGAAATATTGCCATGGAGATATTCACTCGGGGAACATTTTTGTAGCGGACCAGATTTACATTTTTGATGCAATTGAATTTAACGATAGGATTAGATATTCAGATGTAGCAGCTGACATTGGTTTCTTGGCTATGGACTTAGAATTCAAAAATAAATCCATGCTAGCTAGTTATCTTGTTGAAAAATATATTAAATATTCTGGAG
>JAGXOB010000266.1 GCA_019894735.1 Promethearchaeota archaeon
ACCTACAACATATATTTTATAAATGATATCGTGTTCTCCTAAATATTCTTGGAAAAACAGGGAGTTTTTATCATGATTATTGATTATTTCGTTCAATTCTGTTGGATTTTTAGCAACTCCAATAATTCTATCGTTTTTTGGTAATCCAGGTATGTTATGCGCATCAAGTTTTACGATTATACTTACAGCTTTAAGATACGCTTGTAAAGCATCATTTTTATTACTAAAAAATCTCGGAATGTGAATTTTTTTATTTTCATTTTTAATACTACTAAAAGTATCAATTCTGCTCTCACAAATTTGAACTGACTTTAATTCATTTAGTATAGGAATATCTGGACAAATATTATTAATAATTCTATAAACTCTTTTGTTAGCTTGTTGAGTTGTAAGCTTAACGATTAAAAAAGAGAGGGGATATTTTTTCAATTTTTTTTCTAAATATTTTGCGTTAAAAGATTCAAATCCATTTTTCATTAAATTAACTATAGTTACATTATAATTCTTTAATAGGAATTTTTTGATATTTTCCATCACTTCAAGATCCCTATTACAAATGGCTCCAATGTACTTCTTTTTTATCGTATTAGCCATCTAAAAAACCCATTCAATTTGATTTCTTAAAAACAAACTAAAATATATAAATGTATTGATTGATTCAAGCAATTCTTTTAAACTAACTTAGAATTATACTAATCATCACTAGAAATTATTATATTTTCGTCGAGTAGTTAAAATTAAGGTGAGATGTTTGGTAAAAATTGGATTGATTACTGATAGATATCACTTAGAAAATAAATCAATTCAATTTTTGAAATATTGTAAGAAATTCGCAGAAATATCAATTTACACTGAAGAAGATTATTTCTTAGATTTTTCAAATTTCATTTTTGATGAAAATATATTTTTTGTGAAAGCTAAAGGAGATTTAGTAATAAATCTTATAAAATTAATTGAGCAAGAAACGAGTATTCCTGTAATTAATTCATCGAGCAGTATTTCACTTGCTTTTAATCGGTTTTTGAACAGCGTTTTTTTAAGGAGGGCTGGAATTCGAATTCCTGATTTTACTTTAAATCCCGTAGGTACACCGCCCCTTTATAATGAATATATTATGAAAAATATTAATGATCAAAAAAACTACGCTTTTAGGCCTCAAATTCAAAAAAAAAAAGGTTTTTTGAAGGTAACCGATATGCGTGCTATTGACGAATCCAGTGGTATAAAACCTAAATACACACATGTCTATTTTCAAGATTTTATTAAAAGTAAATGGGAGTATAAAGTATATCTCATTGGGGATGATATCTTTTACTTTAAACAAATACCTGTTTTAGTAGATCCCGATAAAATGAAATCTCGGGTTGAAATTGAAAAAGATCTGGAATTAACCGAAATAGCTTATAAAGCAACAGAAGCAATTGGATTAAAGATTAGCTCTATGGATTTTCTAAAATCAAAAGAAGGGGTCTATTATTTGACAGATATAAATTCTTCACCCAATTTTAATTACTTAAAGAATGGTCCAAAAATAGTAGGAGATTATATAATTAGACAAGCTAAAAGTTGAAGTTATAGAAATACATATGAAAATAGGAATTTTATCAAAAAGAACTGGAAATTTCACTGGTAAAATGCAAAGTTATTTTGAGAACAAAGGGCATCAAGTGAGTATTTTTACTGCATCTAATTTGTGTATTAATGAATCACTCTTGGAAAATGATTTTTATATTTTAAAATCTAAACACATGCTTTACCTATATGCAGGATATTTTTTAGAAGCCAACAAAATTCCTGTAATCCCTGATATTAATCTCAGTCAGACTCATAAAGATCGAATTGAATCGTACTTTGCTATTAAAAAAGCCGGTCTTCTAGTTCCTTCCGTATATATGGGGACTCCCAATACATTAAAAAGCGAATTACAACCTTCTCATTTCCCCCTTATTTCTAAACCAATATTTGGTTCTGGAAGTAAAGGAATAAGACGTTATAATACAATTAAAGATTTTAATAAAAATAAAGAGAAATTGATTTACTTAGAAAAGTATATTGAGGGAACTCACTATATTGCATACTTTATTGAGAATGATTTATGTATTTGTGAAAAAAAACCTTTATCAAACGAGCATACTGAAATGAAATTAATAGAAACTGACGAAGAAATCGAGGAAATTTTGAGAAAGTGGAAACAAAAATATAACCTCTTATTCGGTCATTTAGATATCATAAGGGAGAATAAAACAAATCGATTATACGTGGTGGATGCAGGTACTTTTCCTGAATTTTCAAATTGGAAACATGAAATAGATCTTGTTTCGAAGATTTGTGATTTAATAGTAAAAAAATATCAAGAAATAAGGATATAGAATAAATTTAATTTAATATTAGATAGTGATTATTAATCACTTTCTTCTGTATCGTGCTCGTGTTCGTGATCATGTTCATGTTCTTTATTGTACTCATCTACTTTTTGCATAACGGATTCTGTAGGTGTTTGTGGAATCGGCATTTTCTCATATACTTCTATGAATTTAACGTCTTCAATTTCGTCGCCCATATGGGTTTGTAAATCCATTGCGAGTCCGAATTTTAAATAGGTTAAGTTTTGGAACAAAAACATTTTAGGGACGGTAATTTCAAGAGTTTTATCTTTAGCATGATTTATTATAAACTCAGAAGCGTTTTCTTTAGGAATTCCTTTCGAAATCATGAAATACTCAATCTTATCGCTAAACTCGTCGATC
>JAGXOB010000267.1 GCA_019894735.1 Promethearchaeota archaeon
GACATACAATATGTCCCTTTACAGACATATTGTGTCTTATATATCAATACTCGTTAAACGTGCATATAAACGTTGACACATAATAAAAGCATACCAAAACCACTAAAAAAGCCGAAAAACCCTTGGAGAGGGCTTATTTTTTGGTTTTTTTGGTGTTTTTTGGGTTAAATATGAACTGTACAACACATAACCAAAAAATGTAAAACCACAGCTAGTTTTCTTAAAATTTTGTTATTTCCTAGAGCATTACGATATTCAAATAATTTTACTATTAATAAAATAAGTTCTGAACTGGCAAATATTACTTTTTAGTTATATTCTCTTTTACCAATTCTTCAACCAATCCAACTTCAATTGTTTCTTCTTCTGTTTTTGTGTCCTTGGTAGTTTGAGTTATTGTTTTTGGAAGAATTCTATTATTTTCTTTTTCATCGCCAATGAAATACATTGTCCAACCTATTATGAATATTAGAGAAAGAATTGGAAGAAGCAATAACCCTATAAGACGTCTGCGCAACTTTTCCACCAATAACTCAAGATTCGATAACGACATTTAAGACATTTATGAATTCTCAATTCACCTATTCTCTATTTTTTAAAGAAAATGAAACGAAAAAGTGAAAAGCAACAATAATGTTCTATGATGATACTGGTGATATTGTAAATTGAGCGAATTAAATATTGTGACAGTTCAATTGAACGGAGAAAAACAGAATTTCGTGCTTAATAAAAAAGATTTCAAAACTGGAAGTAGAGGTTATCACGCACAAGGAAAAATGCAGATAGGCGAAAAAAGATATCAAATCAATATTCTTTGCGTAGAGATAGGCTCAAAACCAAAAGATAAGTAAAAAAATTACTTTATCAATTAATAAATCCACTAACTACCTTCTGAAATTTTTATTTTTTTTATTCTATGATTTCAGCTTTTAATATCGTAACGTCTTCTATTGGCTTATCGCTAATAACATCAACTAATGATATCGTGTCAACAATATCCATCCCTTCAATCACTCTTCCAAAAACTGGGTGAGCAGTATCTAAATGGTTATTGTTAACTAGATTGATGAAAAACTGGCTACTACCGGTGTTTGTGTTTGCCCCTGCATTTGCCATTGCAATAGTTCCTCGATTGTTAAAGTTATTTCCAGTGACAAATTCATCTGGGATATTCGGTATTGAAGGATCTCCAAAACCAGTTCCAGTCGGATCCCCTCCTTGAATCATAAAATCAGGAATTACTCTGTGAAAAATGGTGTTGTTAAAAATTCCTTGTTGAACTAACGTCTTAAAGTTTTCAGTAGTTATAGGCATATCATTTCGTAATTCAATTAAGATATTACCCCTGTTTGTAGTTAGCAAAACTCTAGCAGGATCAACATTGGTATCTGACTCCTCAACAAAAGTAGCCGTAACCGTCTTGTTACTATCCAAAACAACAATACTATGATTAGAAAACCCGGCGAAATCTCCACTCCAACGAACAAACAGCCAACCATCACTAGCAGTCGCAGTCAACGAGATAGCGTCATTATGTGAGTAAAAAACCTGATCAGGTGACCTAGCAACACTACCAGCACCATCAACAATTACATCCAACATAAACGTGTCATTATTATTATTTAGTATAATATATGCCCCAATTACAGTTATCAATATAGCAACCAAAATAACTACAAGTAATACTATTCGCTTCTTGTTCGATCTGCGGGTATATACTTTACGTTTGCGTTTATATGGATCCATTGGAACACATCTTACCTCTTTTTATATAAATTTTTTCAATAATCAGAAATCAAATATCATATCTTCTCAAAGACTTGGATTTATTCACAGTGATTTCTAACAAATTCTGTTGCTCTGCTTCTTAAAGTTTTTCTAGAACTTTTCACATGTCTTTCTACAAAAGATACCACTTTTTTTCTCTCCTCAATATTATCAAAAAACAAATCAAATGATCCAATAGCCTTTTCAACAATAACTTTTTTACATTCTTCTGTTAAATGTGGAGTTAATTTTATGTTCTCAACTTCCAGGATTTCTTTCGTTATTTTTTGAGTGAGATACGGTTTAGCTTTAGCAATTTTTCCAAGATTTTCAATTGTGTTTGCAACTGTAATTATATATTCATCTCTAAAGAAACTGGAATACTTTTCAAAAATGTTATCAAACTTTGTGTGTGTCTACTGTAGTGATATTTACTATCCAACAAGTCAATGAATGAATCTATGTGTGGGTATACCTTTTCAGGGTACTTTTCGCTTAGATCAATTAAAACTTTGCCCAATCCATATCGTATACTTACTTTTTGTGACGACATTCCTTTCACTAAAACTGGGAGCAACTCAAAATTGTGCTCAACCATTTGATGTAATTTTCCTTTTGTTATTTTTTTTTCCCCTAAATTTTTTAATACTTCATCATACACAAAGATACACTCCAAGCAAAAACATCAATGTTATTGTCTTTAAAATTATTTTTTATAAACCTGTTGGAATTTTATTTCTGTTACTTAGAGAAATAAATTAAATAACAATTATTTAGAATTTCAAAGAAAATTCTGAAATATACTTATTGTGATGTTTTGCCATTTGGTTTTCTGCGTTATGGTTATATTGAGCCAGTGTAAAACAAAAGGAGAGAAAGTCTATGTCAGATACTGGAATAACTGTAAGTAAAAACGATAACTTCTCAGAGTGGTATGTTGAAGTTGTGCAAAAATCGGGTCTAGCAGAC
>JAGXOB010000268.1:0-1924 GCA_019894735.1 Promethearchaeota archaeon
ATATAAAGTCTTTCTCCAAATATTGCGGTGCCTGTGGGGAAAATAACATTATTTACATCTCCAACTTTTTCATAATCTTCGGTTGGCGAAAAAAGAGGTTCTTTAAGTCGTCCTATTACCTTAAGCGGATTTTGTTTATCAAGGAGAGCGACACTTGCGTGATACACCTTACCTTTATTGGAATCCTCTACAGAATGATATAACATGAGCCAACCTCTTTCAGTTTCTATTAATGGCGCTCCAGCACCGATATTTCTTGATTCATATCCAAATTTTGGCTCTAGTACAACATGATCACCTAATGTTTTTAGATAATCCTTCCAGAAATCGGTTGTCAAATCTTTAAAATCATCGAAACAAACAATTTGAATATCAGGTAATACTCTATGGAACAGTGCAAACTTATTATTGTATTTTTTTGGTAAAATGAATGAATCTTTTTCCCATAAGAGTACATCTTCGGCAACGACATCCTTATAATATGATACAAAGAAATGATACTTTTCTTTAAGTTTTGATAAGCGGAAAAAATCCCCTGCTTCATCATATCTCATTTTAGCCGAAATTATTCCATGCTTTTCCCAATTTTTTAAATCTTTACTAGTTGCGTATGCTATTAATGCATTTCTTCCATCATAGGCTGTGTAAAACATGAAATATGTATCATCAAGAAAAACAATTCTAGGATCTTCTGTGCCATGTATTTCATAATCATGTTCAGGAAACAAAATAGGACTATTTTTCCTTTCTACGATATTCAAAGGCCCTTCTAATTTACAATAACCAATACTTGAATAATTTCCTTCTTTTACAGCGCGATAGAATAAATGTAATGTATCTCCTTGCTGAATTATTGTAGGATTTAAGACAGCTTGATTTTCAAACTCGTTCTCAGTTGTTTCTAGGAGGACTCCTTCTCTTCGTACTATTACCATGATTAGGTATACAATCTCTTTCTTATAAAAATTCTCTTATTAAATCATGGATAGAAAATAAAATTCTTGATTATTACGGAGAGGGTGTTTCTTAATAATATATTAAAGAATAGCTAATTAAATCAAATCGTAAGATTAACTTTTTACCAATTATTAATGAAAGATGTAATTTTTAATTAAAACACTCATAAAAGCTTTATAAATTAGTCTAAATATTTTTAATACAGATGAATTATAGATTCGTGAAACTAATAATCCGGTTAAGTCTAAAGATGGAAATTTAACTCGTATTTCATCCTTAAAAGTTCATTTAAAAAATAAAAGCAATTCAATTTATGATACTGTAGATCAGTTTAAAAATGAAATCGGTTCAAAAATAAAAAAGACGATTGAAGAAGTTGAAAAACTAGTGTTATTGAGAGAAATTATAAACCTGCATAATATTAATGGCATTAAAAGCATGGACCAGATAAGAACTATGGCTAAACAAATAAAATCTGGAAAAGAAATCCTATCTCCACGTGGATTACCAAATATTAATTTAGTAAAGACAAAGTATTCGGAATGGATCTTATTTGACGGACACCATTCTCTACTTTCTTATATGATTGTTGGAAGGACATATTTACATGAGGTCCCTCACTTTATTGTCGAAAACGAAAATGGTCATATAAATGATAAAGAAATTCTTATATTTTTTGGAATTCATTCCAAAATCTTAAATGATTCTGATTGGAGAAAATTTGTAATAAATTGGCAAGCACCAAAGGAAGGACAATTATGTAAACGAGAACAAAAAAACATGGGTGAGCTCTTCAATTCAATTAGTGTTTTTTACAATAAAAACAAAAACTATAATGTAGTTGATATATGAAATAAATCCTCTTACATAATATCATTCTCATTCTTTTAATTTTACGTTAACTAACGCACTAGCTTTAAAATTGCTTTTTCTGTGAGTCGTGTCGTTCTAGTCAGAATATTGTTGT
>JAGXOB010000268.1:1933-2728 GCA_019894735.1 Promethearchaeota archaeon
TGATCAAATTTTAGGATAGCTTATAATGTTTTGTCTTCGTGAAACACCAATTTCACGACCTTTTGTATAGTGACTCGTATTACTTTAAGCTAGCTCTACATAATATCGACAACATCAAAAGATATTTTCCTACTAAAAAAGAGCTTTACTAGATAAATTTACGAATATTGTTCTTTATATCCTCAATAAAAGACTGGGTTAGTACATCTGCTTTTTCGAAAATATGAGAGTATTTAAAACCTGCTCGAACTATGTGACCTCCTCCTTGAAACTCCCTTGCGAACTCTCTACAATTAATGAAGTCGCTGTGAATAATGATGTCCTCATTTCGTGTATCGATTCCAATGAATGCTTTTGCGTCGGAGTATTTGCTCTTTAAAACTCTGGTTATTTTACCTCCCCCAATTTTAGCCCAGGAAATAATTAAATCACCAAAAAAGTCCACAGGAAAAACCATTGCATGATCTAAGGAAAAAGTAGATTCTTCCTCGAGCCATTTTTTTAGAGATATTAATTGTATATCGAACCAAGGATTATGGAAATCCCCCTGAGATAATAACTCAACTATTTTATACTTGTTTTGATCTTTTTGAGCTCCACGATTATAACCAATGATCGATTGCAAATCTGAAGCTATCTCATATTTATTCGTTCTAAAATCAGTGTCTCTGGCGAATTCCGCTATTTCAGACGCAACCTGATCGTTTTTCATATAATAATCCTTAACAATTTCAGCAGCGCATTTTTCAGGCTCATTGATATAAAGATGAATTAAAGACCTGATTTCTTCTTTTA